>NZ_JBIEIS010000078.1:0-35144 GCF_043496855.1 Nonomuraea sp. JJY05 | reverse complement strand
CGCCACCGCGCCGCCGCCACCGCGCCGCCGCCACCGCGCCGCCGCCACCGCGCCGCCGCCGCCGCGCCACCACCGCCTTCGGGGCGCCACCACTATGGGCTCGTCGCCCGCACCCGCCCCGCGTGGCACCGCCATGCGACCGCGCCGAGGACGCCGCCACCGTGGGAGCGGACCACCCTGTGGCACCGCCGCCCATGTGGCGCCCTGCTGTGGACGTGACCTGGGGCGGCACGCCGGCCATGAAGCCCAACGGGAGGCCGACCACCGGGCCTGGCCAGTCATGGGGCCACAAACGTGCAACAACAGGTCACACATGTGTCCTGGCCGGGATCAGCTCCGCCCGCACGATCCACCAAAAGTATGATTCGCCAGCTTTGCTTCCCTCATAAGCTAGAGCAATGCTCTTGGAAGGATCCATACCCCTGCGCGGGCGCCGATGACCTGGGTCGGCGTGATCATCGCCCTGGCAGGAGCGCTTGGATACGCACTCGGCGCGGCCCTGCAACAGTACGAGGCCGTGGCCGCCGGCGCCTCGCTCAAGCTGGCCAGGCGCCCCCGCTGGTTGATCGGCGGAGCCATCGGCCTCACCGGCGCCTGCCTGCACGCCGTGGCGCTGAGCTTCGCTCCGCTGGTGGCCGTCCAGCCGATCAGCGTCGCCACGCTGGTGTTCGCCGTGCCGCTGGCCGCGTTCATGTACGGGCGCAAGCCGTACCGAGCGGAAATCTTCGGTTCGATCGCGGTGGCCGTGGGCCTGCTCTGGCTCATGCTCCTGGTGCCGCACCACAACGTGACGCCGAAACTGAGCGACGGCGCCGCGCTCGTGTTCGTGGCCGTGATCGGCCTGATCGTCCTGGTGACGCAGCTGATGGCGAGCCGCGTGCACGGGCCGAGCAGAGCGTTACTGCTGTCCGTGGGCGCGGGCGTGGTGACGGCGAGCGTGTCCACGTTCGTCCGGGTCGTCGGGGGCGGCATGCAGGGGGACTGGGGCCGGCTGGTGCACTGGTTCACGCTCGCCGTGCCCGTGCTGCTGGTCTGCGCTGTGGTGCTGTTGCAGCGCTCGTACGCGGTCGGCTACTTCGGCATCGCGTACGCCGGCGTACAGGTCATCGACCCCATCACCTCGGTCCTCGCCGGTGTGATCCTCCTCGGCGAACCCCTGCCGACCAACCCCTCCACCGCGATCCCCGCCATCCTGGCCGGCGCGCTCACCATCGGCGGCACGATCACCCTGGGCCGCCTCGCCCCCGACCACTCCCGCCCCACCCCAACGCCGTCCGAACCGACCCCTGAACCCGTGTCCGCAACCTCCCAGGCCAACTGAGACCAAACCCGATTCGCCACTGTTCGAGGGCCACTTTCCGCCATGGGCCTGGCCCGGCAACCCCTTCGAGACGAACCAATTCGCCTCCCCGCCCACGGCCCTGAATCGGCGCCCTTGGCACAAACCGGCTCGCCCGTCACCCCCCGTCACCCTGCCGCATGCCGGATCGCCGCCCTCCGAGTCAGCCCGCTCGTCCGTCACCCCGCCCCTTGTGGTGGGGCTGGGTTGGCTCTCTTTGGGGCCGCCGACTCGCTCGTCACCCCGCCGCCCCGTCCCGGGGCTGGATTGGCGTCTTCCGGGGCAGGCGGCTTGACTGCCCTCTCGCTCACCACCCCCGTCGCCGGCTGGGTGGGTGATCCTTGAAGTGAGCTGATCTGCATTCTCAGTCGCGGCTGGATCGGCGACCTTCGAGGTGAGTTTCCGCCAGTGATCATGCTCTTCGACCTCTTGGACCTGCACCGCAGTGAGATCCAACTCCTCAACCGGCGGTTACGCGTGAGGAGCCGAGGCGTGGCCTTCGTTCCCGGATGCCTTCGGCGGTTGCCAGCCCAGGAGGTCGTCCATGGAGCGCAGCATCAGGGCCGGGCTCAGCCGAGCCCCCAGTGACATCCCGAAGTCCCGCAGCCGCACCGCCACCGGGTTGCGGAGCTGGGTCATTCTGCAGATGGACATCGACCGACGCACCACGTTCGTGGTGCGCTCCAGGCGGGCGGTGGTGTAGGCGGCGAGGTCCGTGCCGGCGACGTGGGCCAGGGTGACCGCGTCCTCGATCGCCTGGCAGGCCCCCTGGCCGAGGTTCGGGGTCATCGCGTGCGCGGCGTCGCCCACCAGTGCCACCTTCCCCCTGTGGTACGCGGGCAGCGGCGTGCGGAGGTGGTGGATGTCGGTTCGGATGATCTTCGTGGGATCGGCCGCCCGCAGCAGCGTGGGAATCGGCTCGTGCCAGTCCCCGAACCTCCGCCGCAGTTCCTCCAACTCATCCCCGAGTACGGTCCCCGCGGGCAGCACGTCGGTCGCGTACACGTACACCATGTCACCGGCCACCGGGCTGAGTCCGAACACGAGCCCCCTGCCCCAGCTCTCCGAGCCCGAGATCGTGAGATCTCCCCGTGGGATGAGGCCGCGCCAGGCCGTCACCCCCGAGTACGCCGGACCGGGGTGCTCCGGGAAGAGCGCCTGCCGGGTCTTCGAGTGGATGCCGTCGGCGGCCACGATCAGGTCAGCCTCAAGATCGCCGTCATCCGTACGCACCACGCCGTCCTGGGCGTCCACCGCGGTGACCGTGGTGCCCAGCCGCAACCGGTCGGCCCCCAGCGCGTCCACGAGCACGTCCATCAACGTCGCTCGCAACATGACCACCGCCGAGTCCCCGTAACGGGCGTTCGCGGCTTCCGTGGTGGTGTGCACGAGCCATCGGCCGTCCTGCCTCCGTATCCCCGCTTGCCCCTGCAGCCGGGAGAGCTTGCGGACGGGATCGCCGAGGTCGAGGGTGTCGAGCGCCTTGAGGGCGTTGGCCGCGATGGCCAGTCCTGAGCCGACGGGGTCGATCTTCGCGGCCCGCTCCAGGACGGTCACGTCCCATCCTCGGCGCCGTAATGCGATCCCGCTGGTCAGCCCACCGATACCGCCACCTATCACCACGGCTCCGGGCATCTCGCGTCCCTTCCTCGTCACTACGTCTGTAGTTTCACTATACTACGCCTGTAGTTGGGAGGCACTACCGCTGTAGTATCGGGTTCGTGAAGCGCTCAGAGATCGTCGCGGACACGGCGATCACCCTGCTGGCCGAACGGGGCATGCGCGGCCTCACCCATCGGGCCGTCGACGAGGCCGCGGGCCTGCCGTCCGGCTCCACGTCCAACCTGGCCCGCACCCGTGCCGCCCTGTTGGAGCTGACATTGGCCCGGCTGACGGAGCTGGAGCTGCAGGCTCTGGCCCCGGCGTACGAGAGCGACTCGTTCGAGTTGTCGGACCTGCCCGGCGTCATGGCGGAGGCTGTGTACATCCAGCTCACGGACCGGCGGCGGACGCTGGCGCGCTACGAACTGGCCCTGGAGGCGACCCGGCGGCCGGAGCTGCGCAAGATCTACGACGAGGCCGGCCGCCGCTTCCGCGACCCCGCCGTCGCCCTGCTGACGGCCCTGGGTTCACGGGATCCGGTACGGCATGCGGGGCAACTCGTGGCGTTCGGAGAGGGGCTGATGTTCGACGCGATCGCGGGCGCGGGCGCCACGCCTACGTTGAACGAGCTCGTTGAGGCCATGCGCGAACTTCTCAACGGCATGCTTCGCTAACTCTCGCGGCGTGCCAGGCCCACCGGGGTGGCTCGGAATGCGATGGTCAGCGGGGCATGGGGATGCTTGGCTCGGTTTGGTGATGGGTGCATCCGGCCGGCACGCCGCCAGTCGGTGCGGACGGCGGTGTGCCGGGCCCCTTGAGGGTGGCGGGGAAAGTGACGCTCAGCGGGCCAAGGGGGACACTCGGCTCGGTGGCTCGGTGGCTCGGTGGCTCGGTGGCTCGGTGGCTCGGTGGCTCGGTGGCTCGGTGGTTCGGTGGTTCGGGTGGTTCGGCGGTTCGGTGGTTCGGCGGTGGGCGGTCCGGCGGTTGCCTCGCCAGTTGGGTGTGGATGGCGGCGCGTCGGCGTCACTTGGGGGTGGCTGAGAGTGTGACGGTCGGCGGGATATGGGGGTGCTTGGCTGGGTGGTTTGGTAGTGGGCGCGTCCGTTGGTATCCCCCCGGTCGGGTGCGGATGGCCACGTGTGGGCGTCACTTGGGGGGTGGCGGTTGGTGGGATGTGGGGGTGCTTGGTTCGGTGGGTGGGGTGGTGAGGCGAGTGGGCGGGGTGGTTAGCAGGTGCTGCGATGCGGTAGTTCGGGGAGGTGTTGGGACCACTCCTGGGGGGACAAGGGGCCGTACTGGGAGCAGATGTACGCGGCGTGATCCCGGGGCGCGGGGCCGTGTGCCAGGTCGATGGTCAGTACGGTTCCGTGTCCTGCCAGGACCCGTAGTTGGCGTCCGTCCTCGGTGATCGTGGCCTGGGCGGCCCGGTCGACGCCGGCCGTGGGTACTGCCCTTTCGGTCATGGGCGTGCCGGTGCCGTCAGAGAGGCGCCAGACGCGTACGCGGTCGCTGTCCGTGCTGATGAGCAACTGGCCGTCCGGGCTGAACCGGAGGTGGCCCGGCGAGGGGCGTAGCCGGGTGGAGCGGGTGGGAACTCCGTCGAGGTCGTAGATCTGGATGCCGCTTTCCTCGGCTATCGCCACTCGCTCGCCGTCCGGGGCGAACGTCGTGTACTCCCACGGCATCCGGTCCAGCCATGGTGCGCGGGACGGCTGGGGCGGGCGGCGGAGCTCTGAGCGTTTGCCGGCGAAGACCAGCGCCATCCGATCCCCGGGGCCCACCACCGCGTACTCGCCCACGAACGTGGCTCGTCGCGTCCTCAGGTCCCACGCCCAGCGTTCGCCCGACTGCCGGGCCGCCGCGAACAGCAGGCCGCCGCCCGGGCTGAACCACGCCGACTGTTCTCCGGGCGCGCCGAGGCCCCGGCCGAAGGGCGTGCCGACGCCGTTGCCGGAGGTGGTATCCCAGAGGTACGAGCGGTCGACGCCGACAAGGGCCAGCGTGTGGCCGTCCGGGGACCAGGCCATGGCGCGTACGGTCTGGACCGGGCCAGCCGTCTGGGCGAGCCGGCGGCGGGAGGGGATGTCGTACACCCGCAGGGTTCCCTCGTTGAGGGCGGCGAGGCGGGAGCCGTCGTCGCTGATGGCGTGGAGGGAGCGAGGGCCCGCGTACGGGTCGGCGAACACGTCCACCGCCGGATCCGCCGCGGTCAACGCCCGGCGCGCCTCGGGGATCGGGGCGAGGCGCCACGCGGCGAGGCTGAGCTTGCGGGCCGTCACCGGGTCCGCCAGTCGCAGCGCCTCCGCCCGGGACGCGGCCACCCTCGCCATCGCCTGGTCCAGCCGCCCGTCGGCGGCGCCCCGCTGCCACAGGGCGAGCAGCACCACCACCGACAGCAGCCCCGCCATGACCGTCCACCGTCGGCGCGACCTCCTGCGTACCCTGGCGAGCCCCGCGTCGAGGAACGTCTGCTCGCCGGCGCTCAGCGTCACCCGCCTGCGGCCGTTGGCCGCCCACGCCAGTGCCCGGTCCAGCGGTTCCCCCCGGAACAGCGCCGCCTCCCGCCGCCCGCCCGCTTCCCACCGGCGGGCCGCCCGTGCCAGCTCCCTGTGTACGGCCAGTCCGTCGCGCTCGCTGTCCAGCCACTCGTGCAGCCGGGGCCAGGCTCGGAGGAGCGCCGCGTACGTGATCGCGAGAGAGTCGTCCTTCTGGAGGCCCTCATTGAGGCGGGGATCGGTGGTGGGGGCTGAGGGCGGCTTCTTCGGGGGTGGGTGGTGGGTGAGGAGGCCTGCCTTGCCGTACGCCTCCAGGACTCCGTCGATCGAGGTCACCTCGTCGGTGGCGCGGCCGGAGACCAGGTCGGCTCTGGAGGCGGTGACGATGGTGTCGGAGCCGTCGGAGTCCAGGTCCACCAGGCGGAGGAAGACGTCCGGCACCAGGTTCTGCTCGGCTGGGCTGAGTTGCGCGTACACGCTCTCGGCGCGGGCACCCAGCGGCGGGTCGGAGACCGGCTCGGGAGGTAGCAGGCGGCCCTGCTGGGATTGCGGGGCGTCGAGGAGGGAGAGGAGGAGCTGGCGGGCGCTCGGGCGGCGTTCGGGGTCTCGCTGCATGGCGGCGGCCACCAGCCCGCGTAACGGGCGGTCCAGCCGCTCGCCGTGGCCTAATCGCTCGTCCGAGGCGTAGGCGGCGAAGATCAGCAGCCGTCCCCAGGCGTGCACATCCGCGGCCGGTCCCGAGGCGTGCGCGTCGGTGGCCGGTCCCCAAGGTTCCGCATCCGGCAGTCCCTTGGCGTCCGCATCCGGCTGTTTGCGGGCGTCCGGGGTAACGCTGCGGGCGTTTGGGGCAACGCTGTGGGCGTCCGGGGTAACGGTGCGGGCGTCCGCGGCAACGCTGAGGGTGCCCAGGTCGGCTGTGAGGGTGTCCGGGGCGGATCTCCGGGTGTCAGTGTCGGGTCTGCGGGTGTCCGCGTCGGGTCCGTGGGGGGTTGGGCCACCTCTGCGGGGATCCAGGTCAGGTCTGCGGGGAGTGTCCGGGGCGGAGGGCTGAGGGGCTGCGGACGGTTCCGGGGAGAGGCGCCAGCCCAGCCCGACCAGGCGCGGGCCCTCGGTGCCCAGAATGACCTTGTCAGGGGTGAGGGACCCGTGCACCGCCCCCGCCTCATGGGCCGCCGCCAGCGCCGTGGCCACCGCGGTGGCCAGGCGGTAGAGGGCGTCGCCCGTGTACGGGCCGTGCCGGTCCACGACCTGCCGCAGGGTGGGGCCGGGGATGTACTCGCTGACCAGGTAGGGAGGCTCGGAGTCCAGGCAGGCCTCCGTCAGCCGGGCGACCGACAGCGACCGCACGCGCCCGGCCGCCGAGGCGGCGGCGGCGAGCCGGGCGCGGGCCTCGGCGTCCGGCAGGCAGGGCATGCCCAGCGCATGCCGCGTACCCGACTCGTCGTAGGCCTCGCGGACGATGACGTGCCCGCCGGCGTCGAGCCGGGCGCCGAGCCAGTAGCCTCCCAGCCGATCAGTCATATGCCCCTTAACGGTTCAAGCGGGCCCGGTGCTGCGGCCATTCCTCTTCGAGGATGCCGAAATAGACCGTGTCGCGCCAGGTGCCGTCCGGCCGCTTGCGATGGCGCCGCAGCGTTCCCTCGTGCACCCCGCCGATGCGCTTGATCGCGTTCTGCGACCGGAGGTTGAGGTGGTCGGTCTTGAGCAGGACGCGGTTGTAGCCGAACTCGAAGGCGTGGTCGATGAGCAGGACCTTGCAACCGGTGTTCACGGCCGTGCGCCACACCGACCGGCCGTACCACGTCCAGCCGATCTCGATGCTCTCGTCGAAGCCCGGCACGTCACCGTACGTGGTCCAGCCCACGGCCCGCCCGCTCTCCTTGAGCACCACCGCGAAGGGGACGTGGTTGTCGTCGGACATCAGCCCGAGGGCGACCTTCCCCAGCTCCTCCTCGGAACGCGGCGCGGGCGCGGGCAGCCAGCGCCAGACCTCCTCGTCCGCGCCGGAGGCGGCGAACAGGTCGGGAAGGTGGTCGAGGGTGAGCGGCTCGAGCCGGACGACGCCGTTCTCGAGCACCACAGGGGCAGGCAGCTTCGCGGTCATGGCAGGAAACTCTAGGGGCGCCCGTGAAGTCCTGATTATGGCCACCTGCACCGTTTTGTGGGGAACCACCTGTCGACACTCATACCGGCCGGTCGGTACGCTCGCAGGCATGGACTTCGCCTATGACAGCGTCACCGAGGACCTGCGCGAACGACTGCTGCGTTTCATGGATGAATGCGTCTACCCCGCCGAGGCCCCCTTCGAGGAACAGGCGGCGACCAGCGGCTGGAGCCCCCCGCCCCTCATGGAGGACCTGAAGGACGAGGCCAGAAAGCGCGGCCTGTGGAATCTGTTCCTCCCGGGCGAGCACGGCGCCGGCCTGACGAACCTCCAGTACGCGCCGCTCGCGGAGATCATGGGCAGGAGTCCCACCATCGCCCCCACGGCCACCAACTGCGCCGCGCCCGACACCGGGAACATGGAGGTCCTGTCCATGTTCGGCAGCGAGTGGCAGCGCAAGGAGTGGCTGCAGCCGCTGCTCGACGGGGAGATCCGCTCCGCGTTCGCGATGACGGAGCCCGACGTGGCCTCCTCGGACGCCACGAACATCGCCACCTCCATCGCCAGGGACGGCGGCGAGTACGTCATCAACGGCCGCAAGTGGTTCATCTCCGGCGCGATGAATCCCAACTGCAAGATCTTCATCGTCATGGGCAAGACGAACCCGGACGCGCCCACACACCGCCAGCAGAGCATGATCCTGGTGCCCCGTGACACACCCGGGCTGCACATCAAGCGCGGCATGCACGTGTTCGGCTACACCGACGCCGACCACGGCGGCCACGCCGAGGTCGTGTTCGAGGACGTACGCGTACCCGTGGAGAACCTGATCGGCGAGGAGGGCGGCGGTTTCGCCATCGCCCAGGCCCGGCTCGGCCCCGGCCGCATCCACCACTGCATGCGCCTGATCGGCATGGCCGAGCGCGCCGTGGAGCTGATGTGCAGGCGGGCGCTGGCCAGGACGACGTTCGGCAAGCCCGTCGCCCAGCAGGGCGTGGTCCAGGACTGGATCGCCGAGTCGCGGATCAGGATCGAGCAGCTGCGCCTGCTCGTGCTCAAGACCGCCTGGCTCATGGACACGGTCGGCAACCAGGGCGCCCACACCGAGATCCAGGCCATCAAGATCTCCACCCCCATCGCCGTGGAGTGGATCCTGGACAAGGCCGTCCAGGTGCACGGCGCGGGCGGCGTCTCGCAGGACTTCCCGCTGGCGGGGCTCTGGGCGGGCGCCCGCTCGCTGCGCCTGGCGGACGGCCCCGACGAGGTGCACAAGCGCTCCCTGGCCTATCGCGAGCTGAAGAGGTACATGTGAACGAGGCGGAGATCAAGGAGCGGGTCGCAGCGTTCCTCGCGGAGCACGACCCGGACGGGGATCGGCTGGAGTTCCTGCGGGCGAGGTTCGACGCGGGGCTGGCCTGGGTGTGGTTCCCCGAAGGGCTCGGCGGGCTGGGCGTGTCGCGGGAGCTGCAGCTGGTCGTGGAGCGGGAGCTGGCCGGCACGCCGCAGCTCAACACCGGGGTCCAGGGCATCGGGCTCGGGATGGCGGCCCCGACGATCCTGGCGTTCGGTACGGAGGAGCAGAAACGCCGCTTCCTCAAACCGCTGTGGACCGGTGAGGAGATCTGGTGCCAGCTCTTCAGCGAGCCCGGCGCCGGATCCGACCTGGCCACGCTCGCGACCCGCGCCGTCAAGGACGGGGACGAATGGGTCGTCGACGGCCAGAAGGTGTGGACGTCCGGTGCCCATCACGCCAGGTGGGCCATCCTCGTCACCCGTACCGACCCGGACGTGCCGAAACACCGCGGCATGACGTACTTCATCTGCGACATGCACGCGCCGGGCGTCGAGGTGCGGCCACTGCGGCAGGTCACCGGTGAGGCCGAGTTCAACGAGGTGTTCCTGACCGGCGTGCGGCTCCCCGACGACCTGCGGCTCGGCGAGGTCGGCGACGGCTGGCGGGTCGCGCAGACCACGCTGATGAACGAGCGCGTCGCCATCGGCGGCGCCCCCGTGCGGCGCGGCGGCGGCATGGTCGGCGTCGTGGTCGACTCCTGGCGCGCCCACCCCGAGCTGCGCACCCACGACCTGCACCAGCGGCTGCTGTCGCTCTGGGTGGAGTCGGAGGTCACCCGCCTGTCCGGGGTACGCCTGCGCGAGCAGCTCGCCGCCGGCCAGCCGGGACCCGAGGGGTCGGGCATGAAGCTGTCGTTCGCCAGGCTCAACCAGGCGCTGTCCGGCTTCGAGGTGGAGTTCGAGCGCGACCTGGGCTACGACGACTGGACGTTCCGCCGCTCCGAGGACGTCGACTTCTACGGCCGCGGCCCCGGCTACCGCTACCTGCGGGCCAAGGGCAACTCGATCGAGGGCGGCACGTCCGAGATCCTGCGCAACATCATCTCCGAGCGGGTGCTCGGCCTGCCCTCAGAGCCCCGCGTCGACAAGGACGTGCCCTGGAAGGACCTGCCGCGATGACACTGCTGTACTCGGAGGTCGAGGAGGAGCTGCGGGCCGCGGTGCGCGGGCTGCTCGCCGACCGCTGCCCGCCCGCCGCCGTGCTCAAGCGGATCGAGTCCGAGCCGTACGACCTCGACCTGTGGAAGACGCTGGCGGGCGAGATCGGGGTGGCCGGGCTGCTCATCCCCGAGCAGTACGGCGGCGCCGGGGCGTCGGCCAGCGAGGCGGCCGTCGTGCTGGAGGAGCTGGGCAGGGGAGTGGCGCCGGTGCCGTTCTTCACCAGCTCGGTGCTGGCGACCCGCGCGCTGCTGCCGACCGGTGACAGCCTGCTGGAGGAGCTGGCCGAGGGCAGGAAGACGGCCGCCCTCGTGGTGCCGTTCGCGGCCTCCCCGTACCGAGCGGGCGCGGCCGTGCGGCTGGAGGACGGGCGGCTGAGCGGGACCGTCACCGGGGTGGCCGGGGCCGACGTGGCCGACGTGCTGCTGGTGCCCGTCGGCGGCAGGCTCCACGCCGTGGAGGGGGGCGCGGTCGTCCGGGTCGTGCCGTCGCTCGACCAGACCCGGCCCGTCGCGACCGTCACCTTCGACGGGGCCGAAGCCAGGGACGTGGGGGAGTGCGACCTGGCGGAGGTGCTCGGGTTCGGGGCGGGGCTGCTGGCGTCCGAGCAGCTCGGGCTGGCCGAATGGTGCCTCGACACGACGCTCGCCTACGTCAGGGAACGCCACCAGTTCGCCCGGCCGATCGGCTCCTTCCAGGCGATCAAGCACCGGCTGGCCGACCTGTGGCTGGACGTCGTACGAGCCAGGGCCGCCGCCCGGAGCGCCGCGACCGACGGCTCGGCGGTCTCCGTGGCCGTGGCCCAGTCGTGGAACGCGGGCGTGGCCGTACACGCCGCCGAAGAGGCCCTGCAGCTTCACGGAGGGATCGGGATGACGTGGGAGCACCCCGTGCATCTCTACCTCAAGCGCGCCAAAGCCGCGGAGATCGCGCTGGGCACGCCAGGCGACCATCGCGCGGCACTGGCCTCACTCGTCGACGTGCCCGGCCCCGAGTGAGGTGAGCAGCAGGTCGGCGAAGTGCCTGCCCACCTGGGCGCCGGTCAGCGGCCCGTCCACGTGGAACCACGAGCCCAGGTGGTGCACCGAGCCGAAGAAGTAGTCGACGACCAGCTCCGCCGGGACCCGGTCGCTGAAGACGCCCTCGCGCTGGCCCTCGGCCACGAGGTCGCGGAAGCGCTCGTGGTAGCGGCGGCGCTCGGCGCGCACGCTCTTCTGCGTCTCGGGTGCGAGCAGATGCATCGACCTGAAGAAGATCTTGGAGTCGTCGAGGTTCGCGGCCGTGGTCTCCACGACGTCGGCCGCGGCCCGGTACAGGCGCCGTCGCACCTCGCCGGGACCGTCGGCGATCTGCGTCAGCCGCTCCATCTGCATGCGCAGCACCCGGGCATAGATCTCGTGCAGCAGGTCGTCCTTGGAGTCGAAGTAGTGGTACATGGCGCCCTTGGTGACGCCTGCCGCCACGACGATCTCCTGGACCGAGGTGCTCTCGAAGCCGCGATCGGCGAACAGACGGGTCGCCTCGGCGAGCAATCGCTGTCTGACTGGTTCCTCTTTCACATGTCCCCCTTTGTCACCTGCTTTAGCATACCGACTGGTCGGTTGAGGTCATTTGCTGGTCTTGCGGGTACTAATTACGTCACCTTAGGCTCGCCTTGGTTGAGGGGCGGGTATCCCTTGACTGGCGAGGGATCTTCGGCGTGGCAGATCCTGCAACACATCTAGATTGGGGGGGTCTGTCGTGCCAGGTGGCTCTATCTACGTGCAGCCGGATGAGAAGTACACAGGGTCTTCTCCGCAGTGGTGGTATG
This sequence comes from Nonomuraea sp. JJY05, assembly GCF_043496855.1. Classification (NCBI taxonomy): domain Bacteria; kingdom Bacillati; phylum Actinomycetota; class Actinomycetes; order Streptosporangiales; family Streptosporangiaceae; genus Nonomuraea; species Nonomuraea sp. JJY05. The sequence goes on along the minus strand of NZ_JBIEIS010000078.1, from coordinate 23,283 downwards.
AGAAGTTCTGGCGGGAAGACGCCGCCAACCGGCGTAAGTCCAGGTATGTCAAGGCCGCTGTGGGGCTCGTGATCGGGGTCGCGCTGGCCCTCAGATTCGACCTTTCCGCGGCCGCTCCGCTGTTCGGCCTGCTCCTGGCCGGGATCGTGGCGGGTGGAGACTGGTTCCTCGACTGGCGTTCCTTCCACGCGACGGCCGTCTGGCGCGGCGCGCGGAAGGGAGAGGCGATCACCGGGAAGCTGCTGCGCAGGTCCCTCGGCCGCCTGGGCTACACCGTGCTCGACGGCCGCGCCATCCGCGGCCAGGCGTCGATCGACCACCTGGTGATCGGCCCGGGCGGCTTGTGGATCATCGACAACGAGTCCTGGAGCCCCGACACCGAGATCGCCTGCTACGCCGGCCGGCTGTTCTTCGGCGAGAAGTACGGCTCCAAGACGGCCAAGCCGCTGGTGGAGGCGTCCGAGGCGTTCGCCGAGCTGCTCAGCCGCGAGACGCGCATCCCGGTGACGATCACGCCGATGCTCGCCGTCCACTGCGGGCTGCTGCCCAAGGGCGGGATCGTGGTCGCCGAGGGCCTGACGCTGCTCAAGCCGCGGCTGGCGGCCAAGGTGATCAAGTCGTCCGACCATGTCGCGCTCAACGCCGAGCAGATCGAGCTGCTGGCCCGCACCGCGGCCAGGGAGCTGCACCGCGCCTGAGGCTTCAATCCAGCGCCTCAGGCTTCAGGCCAGCGTCTCGATGAAGGCCGTGAGCTGGGCGACGTTGCGGCACTCGTGCATGGGGACGAACGCACCGTACTCGCTCGCGACCGAGTCTCCCGTGTCCCACTGCGCCACGGGCTCGGGGTTGAGCCAGTACGCGTGCCGCGAGCGGCCCACGAGCGACCTGAGCACGTCCAGGGCGGGCGGCTGGTAGTTGGAGCGGGCGTCGCCCAGGATCAGCAGCGAGGTCCTGGGGCCGATGGCGTCGCCGTAGCGCTCGGCGAAGCGCTCCAGCGAGTGCCCGTAGTTGGTACGGCCGAAGCGCACCATGTCGGCCTCGTTCGTCAGCTTCGTCACGGCCTCGACCACGTCGGCGCCGGGGACGAAGAACCTGGTGATCTCGTCCACCGTGTCCACGAACCCGAACGCCCGCACCTTGGTGAACTGCTCCCTCAGCGCGTACGTGAGCAGCAGCGTGAAGTGCGCGAACGACGAGACCGAGTCGCTGGTGTCGCAGAGGATGACCAGCTCGGGCTTGTGCGGCCGCGGCGGCCTGAAGTGCGTGGTCAGCGGCACGCCACCGCTCTGCAGCGAGGCCCGCACGGTCCTGCGGAAGTCGAGGCGGCCGCGCCTGCCCTTGCGCTGCTTGATCGTCAGGCGCGTGGCCAGCCGTCTGGCCAGCGGATGGACCTCGCGGCGCAGCCTGGCCAGGTCGGCCTTGGTGATGCGGAGGAAGTCGATCTGGTCGAGCGGGGGCCGGACGGCGGAGCGGGCGATGCGCTCGATCCCCGAGTCCTCGGCGATGCGGCGGCGCACGTCGGTGGCCACGGCCTCCTCGAAGCGCCGGGTGTTGTCGTAGACCGTCCTGCGGACGTTCTTCTCGGCCAGGCCGCCGCGCTCCTGGCCCTGCAGGACGTTCTGGAGGATGCGGGCCATCAGCGTCTCGGGGGACAGGGCGCGCATGACGCTGTAGGAGAACCAGTTCTGCCGCCCGGGGGTCGCGGCCGGCTGGTGGCCGAAGCGTCCCACCATCGCCTGGGCGAACTCGCGCAGCTCCCGGTCGGAGCCGCCGGTCAGCAGCCGGGCGAGGTGGTCGCGGAGCTCGTCGACGGGGGCCGTCTCCAGGTCGATCGGCCGCTCGGCGCGCTCGGCGTACCGGCCGGACGTCGAGGCCGGGAACCACAGGTCGAACAGCACGTCGAACCCCGGCCGGTAGGCGGGCTTCTTGACCAGCGTGGCCGCGTAGGCAGCACGCAGCGACTCCCGCTCGCTCAGCTCGATCACCCGCAGCGCATGCGCGGCGTCCAGCCCCTCGGCCACCGACACCGGGATCCCGGCCTCGCGCAGCGCCCGAACGAACCCGACATGCCTATCGATCAGCGACATCCGGCAGCCCCAGTTCCTTGACCGCCCGCGCCTGGTCGGAGGCGTGCTTGAGCACCACGCCCAGCGTCCCGGCCACGGTGGCCTCGTCCAGGTCATCGCGCCCGAGCGCCAGCAGCGTGTTGGCCCAGTCGACGGTCTCGGCCACCGACGGCGCCTTCTTCAGCTCCAGTGCCCGCAGCGTGGCCACCGTCCTGGCCAGCCGCTCTGCCAGGTCGGCCCGGATGCCCGGCACCTGGCTGAGCACGATGTCGCGCTCCCGCTCGGGCGTGGGGTATTCGAGGTGCAGGTAGAGGCAGCGCCGCTTGAGCGCCTCGGACAGCTCGCGGGTGGCGTTGGAGGTCAGCACCACGTACGGCCGGCGCGTGGCGGCGATCGTGCCCAGCTCCGGGATCGTGATCTGGAAGTCGGACAGCAGCTCCAGCAGCAGCCCTTCGACCTCGACGTCGGCCTTGTCGGTCTCGTCGATGAGCAGCACGGCGGGCCCGGCGGTCCTGATCGCCTTCAGCAGCGGCCGCTCCAGCAGGAACTCCTCGGAGAAGATGTCGTCGTCCGCGCTGGTGGCCTGGATCCTGAGCAGCTGCTTCTTGTAGTTCCACTCGTACAGCGCCCTGGCCTCGTCGAGCCCCTCGTAGCACTGCAGCCTGATCAGCTCGGCCCCGGTCGCCAGGGCCACGGCCTTGGCCAGCTGCGTCTTCCCCACGCCGGCGGGACCTTCGACCAGCAGCGGCTTGCCCAGCGCCGCGGCCAGGAACACCGAGGTGGAGATGGCGTCGTCGGAGAGGTAGTCGACGGCGGCGAGCCGCTCCGCCACCTCGGCGGGAGAGTCGAACATCGATGATCCTGTCTGCCGGAGCCGGGGCCGAACTTTATTCTAGCCCGGACGGTCCGACAGGCCCGCCTGTTACCGATTCGACCAGGATGCGGATCACCGGTATATTCCTCTCTGCAAGCGCCGCTAGCTCAGTTGGTCAGAGCAGCTGACTCTTAATCAGCGGGTCCGGGGTTCGAGTCCCTGGCGGCGCACCGCGCGGAAACCCCAGTTCAGGGCCCTGAGCTGGGGTTTCTCGATTTTCGAGGGGCTCCCGCCACGGTGAGACGCTCCCGTGGTTGCTCGCCGAATGCTCTTCGGCACGGTTTCGGCACGTGGCCGGGTGTGTCCGCGCGCTCCCTCCTTTCGCCGATCAACCCGGCCGCCGCGCTGTGTCGCCCGGAAGGCCGGCGCCCCGGCCTGCACGGTTCCATGGGGAACGTCTTCAAGCTGGCCGGGCAGTCTGCCTCAACCAGGTCAGATGGGCTGAGCTGCACGCCACCCGGAGCGCGTTGACCACGGTGTGCCCGGGAACGGTATGCACGCGATCGACGCCCACTACGCGCCGCCGCCCAGGCCGTGTACCGCTTCAAAATTCATCGCAGGGCGCTTGACCTGCAGGTCGACCTGAGACGGCGGCTCAGGAAAGATCGGTCCCTGTGTCCCTCCGTCTCCTGTACCTGATCGTGATCCGGGTGTTCGGCTGGCTGGTGCTGCTGGGCCGAGGCGAGGCGGCCAAGGATGTCGAGATCATGGTGCTGCGGCATGAGGTGGCGGTGCTGCGGCGTCAGGTCACCAGGCCGAAGCCGGATTGGGCCGATCGGGCGGTCCTGGCCGCTCTGGCACGGCTCATGTCTCCTGGGCTGCGTGCTCATCGGCTGGTAACGCCGGGCACCCTGCTGGCCTGGCACCGCCGCCTGGTCCGACGCCGATGGACGTATCCGAGCCGGTCCGGCCGCCCGTGGACGAGCAAGGAGATCCGGGACCTGGTGGTATGCCTCGCGCGGGACAACCCGGCCTGGGGATATCGCCGGGTGCACGGTGAACTCGTCCGGCTCGGTTACCGGGTCAGCGAGGTGACCGTGCGGCGGATCCTCCGGAGCCGGCGTCTCGGCCCGGCGCCCCGAGACGCCGACACCTCGTGGAGGACGCCGCGCACGCCGCGGGCCAACTGTTACGCCGAGCGGTGGGTGCGCACCGTACGGGCCGAGTGCACCGGCCGCATGCTGATCCACAGCGAACGGTACCTACGGTCGGTGCTGACCGAGTACGCCGATCATTACAACGGCCATCGGCCGCACCAGTCCCGCGCGCAGCGACCATCCGATCACGATGAGTGGGCTGTCGTGCCACTGGAGGGGCGGATCGAACGCCGGAAGGTGCTCGGCGGGATGGCGACAACGTCGACGAGCATGAGCTAGGCGTAACCGACGCCCATGATCAGGTGCGTACGCAGCGACACGGCCCCGCCGAAGTCATGGGCGATCACGTGCGGACGGTGCAGGCCCCAGTGCGCGAGCAGCGCCGTGAAGACCTCGGCCTGCACGCCGAAATCGACCGGGTGCCCGGCCCGTTTGGAGGAACGGCCGTAGCCGGGCATGTCCCACAGGTGGACGGTGAAGTCACGGCTCAAAGCATCGGCGAACGGCCGCCACAACACCGACGAGAAAGGCGTGCCGTGTCAGAACACCACCGCCGGGCCGACACTGGCTCGCCCGCAGGCAATCTCCCGGCCTCGCCATTCGAACCGCTCGCTCAGTTCCATGCCGCACCATGTTAACCATCGACTTGACCATCGACCCGGTCTGGGCCGGCGTCATCGGCACTCGACCGGGCCACGGCCCACGCCTGGCCCGCCTGGCACGGCGCCCACCCTTCCCACACCGCATCCAGGTCTACCGGGGCATCGTCCAGTGCTGCCTGGCGGGCGAACATGAGCAGCAGGTCGTAGGCGCACCGCCCGTCGGCGAGCCTACCCGCTGGTCAGTGGCGCGCCTGGCCGGTGGGCTCGGCGGGCTCGGACACGGACGGTTCGGATACGCACTGCTCGGCGGCCTGGCGTGTGTCGCGCCTGGACTTGAGCATGCTGGCCGCCGTCGTGACGGTGAGCACGGTGACGATGACGGCCAGCGAGGCCCAGTTGTTGATCTCTGGGGCCCAGGTGACGTGCTCGCCACCGTTGATGAACGGCAGCTCGTTCTCATGCAGGGCGTGCAGGACGAGTTTCACGCCGATGAAGCCCAGGATGACCGCCAGGCCGTAGGTGAGGTAGACGAGTTTCTCCACGAGTCCGCCGAGCAGGAAGTACAGCTGTCTCAGCCCCATCAGCGCGAACGCGTTGGCCGCGAAGACCAGGTAGGCGTCCTGGGTGATGCCGAAGATCGCGGGGATGGAGTCGACGGCGAAGACCAGATCGGCCCCGCCGATGGCGATGATGACGATGAACATCGGGGTCAGCAGGCGGCGGCCGTCCTGTTGGATGGTCAGCCGTGAGCCGTGGTAGGTGTCGGTGACCGGAAACAGCCTGCGTACCAGCCGCACGACGCCGCCGTTGGGGTCGTACTCCTCGTCGTCGTTGTTGTTGAAGGCGAATTTCCACGCGGTGTAGATGAGGATGCCGCCGAAGAGCCAGAACACCCAGCTGAAGCGCTGTACGGCCTGCGCGCCCACGCCGATGAAGACCCCACGCATGACCAGCGCCATCATGATCCCGATGAGCAGCACGCGGTGCTGGTGGATCGCGGGCACGGCGAAGTTCGCCATGATGAGCATGAAGATGAACAGGTTGTCGACGCTCAGCGTGTACTCGGTGATGTAGCCGGTGATGTAGGAGGCCGCGTGGTCATCGCCGCCGAAGATCCACACGCCTGCGCCGAAAGCGACGGAACAGCCGATGTAGAAGGCGATCCACCGGGCCGACTCGGCGATCGTGACCTTGTGGGGTCTCCTGTTGACGATCAGGTCGAGGAGGACGAGCCCGAGCAAGGTGGCGATGGTGACCGCCCACAGCCAGACGGGCACGGACATAGGTGGGGGCATGAGCGTTCGCTCCTCCGACTTGGCGTTGACACGTCCGTCGGAGGTCTTCTCCGCCCGCGGCGTCGCGGACCGACCGCACCGGGCCCCGAGGCGAGTCCGTGATGACGACGCGGCCGCGAAGGAGTACTCCCCTCCACTTTCGTCTGCGATCATACATACCGAATGAAGTATTCCAACAGCGCCGGTTCGACCCCATGGTCAGGTCGTGGACGCTGATGCGGTGCTGTGCCGCATCGTCAGGACGGTCACTGCAGCACGCGCGTCCCATCGTTCCGGTGCCGCCCCCTGGAGGCGCCGACCCAGTTTGAGCCATCGGTGTGAGCTCAGACGCGGCTTGGCCGGAGGACGGCCCACCGGCTTCGACGCCGAACGCGCTACACCACCAGGCTGTCGGGCCGGGCGCGCGGGCGGCCCGGCCCGAGCCGGGGGATGCGGATAGCGGCCAGCACCTTCCGGAACTGCGGGCTGTCGCCGTGCTGGCCCGGTGTCGGGACCAGCGACAGCGCCCGGCAGCGGCGGTCCGCCGACAGGTGGACCTTGGTGGTAAACCCGCCCCGGGAGCGGCCTAAGCACTCCCCAGCCTGACCACCTCCGCCAGCCGGCGGCCAAAGCGGCCAGCACCGGATCGCCCTGGTTTGTCCCGGCGGCGTCCCGCTTTTGTCGTCCGGGCGCCGCGGGCGGTGGGGTGCGGGGCGCGCCGGCCGCGTGCTGGTGCGCCCGGACGGTGGTGGAGTCCACGGCGATGTCCCAGTCCACCTGCCCCTCGGCGTCCTGCTCGGCCTGGATCGCGGTCAGCAGCGCCTGCTAGGTGCCATCGGCCGACCAGCGGCGGTGCCGTTTATAGACCGTGATCCACGGACCGAACCGTTCGGGCAGGTCCCGCCAGGGCAGCCCGGTACGGGTCCGATACAACACACCATTGATCGTCGTACGGTGGTCATTCCACCGACCACCTCGCTGGTCACCCTCGGGCAGCAGCGACTGGAGCCGCTCCCACTCGGCATTCGTTAAGTCACCACCCCCCATGCACCTATCGTGACAACATCGCCACGTTCAGTTTGCGGATCTAAGAACCAGCTCTTAAATCCGCAGGGATCTCGGTGCAGCATTCGTCGGCGCCTGGCCAAGATCGGGTCGAAGCCTTCCGCTTACGGCCCAGTCTGGATTGCAGGACGAGGAACTAGAGCACACCGTAGGCGGCCGCCATGGTTTCGGCGCTGAACGCGACGGTGCACCCCGCTTCTTGCGTACCAGGACTGCAGCGCGAGGTGATCGTGGCTGCACTATTATGTAAACGCATCCGTATGCGTTTACGAAATGAGGTGGCCGGATGCTGAAGTCTCCAGGCAAGATCGGGTTACTCCTTCCCGCCTTTGCGGTCGGCGCTGCCTGGTTGGTTGTCCTGCGGTTGAAGGACGTGCCGGTGCAGCTGCTGGTCGTCTATGGGCTGCTGCTGGTCGGATTGGTGATCGGGCTGTTGTGGCCCGGTGTGCTCGGCCGGCTGGCCACGTGGCGCCGGGTGCTGGCGTTCCTCGGGGTTCCGGTCGGCCTGGGCACGCTGGGGCTCTACCTCGGGGTCGTCTACTACGTCACGGACCTGCCGATGCTGCTCGCCCTGGCCGCTACCGCCTGCCTGGCATGGGCGGCGGCCACTTTCCCGCGCGGACGCCGGGCGGCGCGCGGCCGGGGTTCCCGGAGCACCAGGCGCGCCTTCCTAGCAGGCGGTGCCGGGCTGGTGCTGGGAGTGCTGAGCGGACTGTCCGTCGATCGGGTGGAACGGCAGCGACTCGAGGCGCTGGCGCGGGGCGAGCAGGAGCGGCAAGCGGCCGTGCGCGCCCCGGGCGCACGGCGGCGGATCGCCGACGGCGCCGTGCGGGTGTTCCCGATTCACACCGGCGACACCATCGTCACCTACGGCCAGTTCTACGGCGGTCTGGACGGCTGGGAAGGGCTGAATGGCTACCTGCGCACCCTTGTGGACAAGGCGCAGATCGCGGTGCCCGTCTACGCCTACCTCATCGACCACCCCCGGCACGGCCTCATGCTGGTCGACAGCGGCGTCAACTGGGAACAAGCCCACGATCACGACGGGTACTACAACCACAACCAGATGGTCTCGCGCCTGCTGACCCAGCGTGACGAGTACCAGATGACCCCCGAGCAGGACCTGCGGGTCCGCCTGGCCCGGCTCGGCTACGACGCCAAGGAGATCACCACCGTGTTCCTCACCCACGTCCATGACGACCACGCGGGAGGGCTACGCTACCTGGCCCAGGCAACAGTGGTACTGGACCGCCGCGACTGGGAACACGGCACGGTCTACCCGTACTCCTTCGACCTGGTCAAGAACAACCTCTCCTTCCCCGCCTTCGACTCCGGCGCCTTCGGCGCCTTCCCCGACAGCCAGGACCACTTTGGTGATGGCAGCCTCATCCTGCTGCCCACCCCCGGCCACTCGCCCGGCCACATGTGCGTGCTCCTGCGCCTGGACGCCGGCAACGTGCTGTTCATGGGCGACACCCTCTACACATTGCCCCACCTGGCCACAGATCAGGTCCGCCAAATGACCATCGGCGGCGCCGACACGACCCACCAGCTCGAGGCCTCCCGGCGCATCCAGACCCTGCTGGCCTCCGACCCCGCCACCGTGCCGTTGTTCGCCCACGACAACACCCGCTACCAATCCGACCTGGTCGTCTCCGCGTTCGCCCACGGGACGCCCGGCAAGGAGGGGCTGCGGGAGTTGCGCCGATACATGGAGGCCGTCCTCACCTCCGACTGGCGGCTGCGGCCCGGGCACACCCCCCACTTCGTGCCGCCGGCGTCCGGCACGGGCTTGGGACGGGTGGGGCTCCGATGACCTCTACGCGGCGCACCCGGGGCAGGCCCCGTGACCCCGAGGCCGACGAGGCGATCATGAAGGCGGCGCTGGAGCTGTTCGTGGAGCGCGGCCTGGAGGGCGCGAACTTCGAGCAGATCGCCAAGCGCGCCGGCGTGGCCAAGGTGACCGTCTACCGGCGCTGGTCATCGAAGGAGGAACTGCTCACCCAGGCGATCGAGCAGGCCCGCACCCTCGTCCCCGAGAACGACATCTGGGCCGCCACAGACGCCACGACGCAGCCGGTCGAAGAACGGCTCATGGACTCCTGGATGCGCACCTTCGGCGACGCCCGCTTCCGGGCGATCCTCGCCCAGCTCATCGGCTCCAGCGTCACCCAGCCGTCGCTGCTGGCCACCTACCGCGAGCAGTACATCCAGCCCCGCCGCCAGCTGATCCACGCCGCGCTGGAACGCGCCCGCCGCGACGGCCGGCTGGCCGCCGACGCCGACATCGACACCGTGATCGACATGGTCGTCGGCGCGGCCATGTACCGCATGCTCATCAACCCGGACACACCAGCCGACCCCGCCGCCACACGCCAGTACCTGCAGGCCGTCCTCCGCCAAGCCGACCGGCTGCTGCGGCTCCCCGACGTGCCCCATCGACAGGAAGAAGGGCAAGAACCCGCATGACCGGATACATCGACGTCCAGCAACACATGATCCCCGCCGACTACGCGCGCTGGCTGCGCGAGCATGGGGTCCACGCTCCCGGCGGGCGCGAGCTGCCTGAGTGGAGCCCTGCACTGGCGCTGGAGTTGATGGACCGCCAGGGCATCGCCGCCGCGATCCTGTCCGTCAGCACCCCGGGCGTGCATCTGGGCGACGGCACCGATGCCTCGGCCATGGCACGCACCATCAACGAGTTCGGCGCCAGGCTGGCCCAGGCTCATCCCGGCAGGTTCGGGCTGTTCGCCACGCTCACCCTGCCCGACGTGGACGCCGCCGTGACCGAGGCCGCGCACGCCCTCGACGAACTGGCCGCCGACGGGGTGATCCTGCTGGCCAACAGCCGCGGCCTCTACCTGGGCGACCCGGCCCTGGACCCGCTCATGACGGCGCTGGACGACCGCTCCGCCGTGGTCCTCGTGCACCCTGCCGACCTGCCCGGCCCCGCCGCGCCGGGCATCCCGCCGTTCGCCGCCGACTTCCTGCTCGATACCACCCGCGCCGCCTTCAACCTGGTCCGCCACAACGTGCCGCGCCGCTTCCCGCACATCAGGTTCATCCTGGCGCACGCCGGCGGCTTCCTCCCGTACGCGGCGCACCGCCTGGCCCTGGCCCTCTTCGCCGAGACCGGCCGGGACCTGGACCACATCCTGGACGACTTCGCCGACTTCTACTTCGACACCGCCCTGTCCGCCAGCCCGGCCGCGCTGCCCTCACTGCTCGCGTTCGCCAAGCCGGGGCACGTGCTGTACGCCAGCGACTGGCCCTTCGTCCCCGAACTCGCCGTCTCCTACTTCAACGGCCACCTGCAGAATTCCGACCAGGACACCACCGACATCGGCCACCGCAACGCCCGGCTGCTGTTCCCCTGCCTGTCTGAGGCCAGACGCTGACCTCCGCCCACGGCTGCCAGCACGTCCGGCCACGTTACCTTCGTCAACGTGGCTGGACGGCCGAGCGTCAGCCGACTTCAGCTCAGACGACAACGGCGTTCACGTACGCAACGTCCCACACCATCAACCGCGCGCTGGAGTTGCTGAATGCTGTCCGCGGAGCGTGACCAGCAGGCGAGCCTGACCGACTGGCTGGCCCGAACCCGGTGGCTGCTTGTCGAGCGTGGAACAAATCGCACTCCCCCCGAACAGGCTCTCGCGTATGCCATGCCTGCTGCGCCAGACAAGGCCGTGGACCCGCGCTGGCCCTCGTTCGCCGCCCGTCACGGCCGCGACCTGGCCGAACTGCGCCATCTCATCGAGGCTACGATCGCCCATTGGATCGACCCGCAGGCATGGCGGCGATCCGTCGATGACGACCAGCGCGACATCCACCGCCTGCGCCAGTTCATGGGAGCTGGCCGCACGCGCAGCGACACCGCTGGTGGAGAAGCACCGTAGCGGTGATCACGGTAGCCGGACGCGGTCCGGATGTTCATCCCCCAGCTCGGCCTCTGCTGCCACGGAGCCGACTGCAACGTTTCTGGACCGTGATCTGGTTCTTCCATGGCTCGCGTCCGAGTCTACTGCCGTCCGATCTGGTAGGTCGTGCGGGTCCGGCCGCAAGCGATAACTTGCGGTTAGCGTCGAGCACTGCCGCCGCAGTCGTCCGCCTGGACGCGCTGCGGCCCGTCTCCTGCGACCCCGGTCGGAGGCAGTGAACGCGGCTATCACGATCGGCGCCAATGTGGATCTTCCTGGCATGCCCGAGAACAATACTGCGTTCAATGAAGTATGGTTAATCGCAGCGGCATCTACGACCCCCGCTCGGGTTGCGCGACCAGCCCTGAAACCCATATCTGCCCTCGCTGCGGCCGAGCGTCTCAGAAGCCTCGTGGGCGTTCTCGACCGCCGTGGCGCGCGTCGGCATCGCCGTGCCGAGAAACACCGAGCGACCGCGCTTGGCGAGCATCTTGATATCGCGGCGGAAGCGGGACGCGGGTGCGTGAGGTGCCGTCGGGCGGAGTGGGCGGGGCAGTAGGTGGGCGATGCCGGTGCCGCAGTACACCCACTCGACGGCGCCGCCCTTGGAACGGACGGGGCAAGCCGATGCTCCAGGTCGAGGTCCTCGACGTTAGGATCTCCGCGGCCCGGACCGCGGTCTCTTACTGCATCCGCCACAGCGTCTTCTCCCGCAGCGAGATGTCATAGCGCGACAGCAGCCGGTGGATCGTGGTCTTGGGCGACCGCGCGGGTCTCCTCGGCGCTTTCCTTGCGGCGCTCAGCCGCGGCCGGGACAGAGGGTGCGGCTGCCCGGTGCTTCTTGGTGCGGCCAAGATCAGCCAGGCGGCGACGACGGGGCGGTTGCGGTCCAGGTCGCCGGCGCGCTCGCCCCACAGCTTGGCGAGCGCGGCGCCGATCTCGGCGTCGGTGACCTCGGCGAGCGGTTGGTCTCGACCCTGCAGGGCGATGACGCGGTCGAGGTCGAGGCTACATCCGGGTCTGCGCGTACGCCTGCAGCGCGTCGCGGACGAACGCCGCCCCGGCGGCGTCGTCGTACATGCCGGTGAAGCGGGGGTCGTCGACGTACATGTCCCCCAGGCCCTTCACCATCTCGATCGAGCGCTCCCGGTCGCCCTCAGCTGTGGGCGTACCGGGGATCTGGCTCAGCCACCGGACGTGCCGGGCGGCCAGCGTCTGGGCACGCTCCGAGGTCGGTGAGATCCCGGCCTTCGCCGCGGCCGCCCATGCGGCGACGAGGTCCTCGGTGTCCTGTTTCCAGGCCCGCTGCTGGTCAAGGGTCTTGCCGTGCCACCAGTCGTTGCTCAGTTGGAACACGCGCTCGCCCCAGCGTGAGATCACCTCGTCCTTGGAGTGGTCGTTGAACCCCGCCAACATGACGTCCATCTGCGGTTCCGCCCCCGCCTGCAGGGCCTCGAGCGTGTGCCGCACCGAGCGGATCTGCCGTTCGATGCGGTCGCGTTCCCCTTCCAGTGCGGCGATGTGGGCGCGGAGACCGTCGCAGGTGTCCACCTCCTCGGCCAGGACTTCGGCGATGGCCGGCAAGCCCATGCCGAGCCGGCGCATGAGCAGGATCCGCTGCAGCCGGGCGACCGCGCCCGCGTCGTAGTAGCGGTACCCGTTCGCGCCGACCCGGGACGGGGCCAGGAGTCCGACGCGGTCGTAGTGACGCAGGGTACGGCTGGTGATGCCGGCCCTCGCCGCGAGCTCCTGGATCGTCCACTCCATCCTTTCAGTGTCACCTGCGGCGGAGCGTGGCTGCGATGATCTCCGAGCTGTCGGCGTGCAGGGCCTGCGCCGCCGTCTGCCCGGTCGCCGCCAGGTAGGTGTCGACCAGCCGGTTGCCCGCGGCGTATCCGGCGCCCATCGGCAGCCCCACCGGGGTGACACCGAGGTGCTCGGCGCCGGGGTCGCCGTGCGCCCAGGCGGTGAAGTTGTGCATGCCTGTCACGTCGAGCCCGGTGAGCACCTTGGCGAAGACCTCGTCATCGTGCAGGTGCGGCACGCCGATGCGGGCGGGGCCGAGCTCGTCGCCGTAGAGCTGCCGGGCGAAGGCGTCGGCCAGGCCCTCGCCGACGATGTGCTCGCCGACCGTGACGGTCATCGGGTCCCACACGACCCCACCCGGGGCCCATCGCAGGTTGTGGTGCAGTTCGTGCACGGCGGTGGCCTCCAGCCGCTCCACGTTCTCGGGGAAGGGCCAGAACGTGATGGCGATGTTGCCCGAGATACCGCCGAACCCGGTCACTCCTAGGCAGGGACCCATGAAGTGTTCGTCACCCGGATCGCCGAGGACGAACAGCACGGTGATGTCCGGGACCTCCAGCCCCGGCGTCGCCTCCAGCAGTACGGCCAGAGCGTCGTCCAAGGCGCGTTGCATCCGCTCCCAGGCTCCGGCCGCCGCCAGGGTTTCGAGCGCGTCGAGGCAACGCTCCTCGTCGCGGTCGATGGGGAACCCGGACGATTGGAGGTGTAGGGCCACCAGGTCGAGCTCGCCGGGGTAGTAGCGGTACATGCCCCTGTTGGCCTCCAGCATCGAACGCAGCAGGTCAGCACGCTCCGCGACCGGGGCCAGCAGGATCCGCCGCATGGCGGAGTAGGTGTCAAGAACAGTGATCGACATGGCCCCCGATGCTAGAAGTTGACGCAGCGTCAAGGTCAAACAGCGGCGCTCTTCGCCGGGTATGGTTGCCATGCCGTCACCCAGTCCCGGCCTTCCCGCTCCCCGAACGCGTCCGGAGCCGCGATGTAGGTCGGAGCAGGACCACTGTTGGGCGCGGTGGCCGGTGGAGGGGCACGACCATGTGGGGGCCGCTGTACCTGGTGGCTCTCTCCGCGCTGACCGAGGTTGCGGCCCTGCTCACGCTCAGCCTGGCGCGCAAGCAGGCAACAGGCCGGACGGCCACGCGACACCCGAGTAGATGCGGCCATCACCGCCGCCGTCACCGAGCTGCTGGAAGAGGTCGGATACGCGGGCATGACGGTGGCCGCCGTGGCCGAGCGTGCGGGAATCGGCAAGGCGTCGATCTACCGGCGGTACGCCACCAAACACGAGATGGCCTTCGCCGCGATCATCCACGGAAAGACGCTGCAGGTACCGCCCGACACCGGATCGCTGCTGGGTGACCTGACCGCACTGGCACAGATGATCGTCGGACATCTGAGCACCCCGGGAGCCGCCACCGCGCTGATGAACCTGCTCAGCGAGGCCGCGGCCGATCTGGCACTTGCCGCACGGTTCACCACGACCTTCGTGGAGCCGGAACGTGGCGGAAATGCCGAGCTGCTGGAGCGCGCGGTGCGCCGCGGCGAGCTGGCGCACCTGCCCGACGTCGATCTGTTCCACGCGATGTTTGGCGGCACCGTGATGTCGTGGCTGTTCATCTGTCACCATGACCCGCACGACCTGCCCGAACGACTCGCCCGGTTCGCCTGCGCCGCGCTACGGCCCATCGCTAACGCGCCGACCCCACCCGCATGAGCCCCGCTCAAAGCCAATGAGCGCTCCTAACCCAGGAGACCGGAGCCTGACGGAGCTGAACGACTCACCGACCGCCGGCTCATCACGGACACGACACCCGGCGAAACGGGCGAAGCAAGTGAATACTCGAACGAGCCGCCCCTGTGGTTCCGATGAAACCTGAACCGGGCTAATTGCCTTACGTGCCTGACATGCCTTCGAGCTGCTGACCAGCTAGTTCGCTTGACAACCCCGGATAACCATCGGGCCGGGTGCCTCGTGCCGGCCTGGCGCGGCGAGCCCCCGTAAATGGCATGGTGGGTCGCGGTGGTGGTGGCGGCGCATTTCCTGCTGCTGCTGAACGACATCGGTGTGGCCTTCGTCGTGCGTCGTCCAACTGATCGTGCTCGGGTCGGTGGTGCCACACCTGCGCGGCGTTCACATATTCAGCAGCCGATCAGCCTGACCCATCATGAGCGCGCCCCTGCTGCTGAGTGCCGCGATCAGCGCGCTCAGCACGGCCCCAGGACTGTGAAAACCTCCACGGCCGATGTCGGCGTAGCGAGCACGGCGGCCGGGCGTTGCCCGGCGCGGTCAAGCCGGCGTGGCTAGACCGGAGGCGTGAGCGAGGGCGGCGGCCTCGGTACGGGTGCCCACGCCGAGCCTGGCCAGGATGTTGGCCACGTGGAACTTCACGGTGTGTTCGCTGATCAGCAGGTCTTCGGCGATCTGCCGGTTGCGCAGGCCGCGCGCCAGCCGTTCGAGCACCTCGAGCTCGCGTGGCCTGAGCGCCGCCAGGGCGGCGTCCGAGGTCGGGGGCGCGGGCGGGGAGAGCGGCAGCGCGGCACTGATCGTCGTGCCCCAGCCGGGGACGGCGTCCACGGAGAGACGACCGTCCACGGCGGCTGCCAGCTCCGCCAGACGGCGCAGGGCAAGCGCCCCGGCCGCAAGCGTGCCCGGCCCGTCGTCACGGACGACGAGGTGAAGGTCGGACTCCTCCGGCTCCCAGGACACGCGAACTCTGCTCAGGCCGTCCTGCTCGAGCATGGTGACCACGGCGCCCCGTACCAGGGCCTGGGCGGTGTTGGCGATGTCGGACGGCAGGGCGCGGTCGCGGTCGCGCGGCCCGGCCAGCTCCAGCGACACCTGGCTGTGGCGGGCCAGCGGTGCCAGCTTGCCTGCCAGCCGCTCGAAGGCCGCCCCAGCCGGCTCCTCGCTCAGCGTGGAATCCAGGTCGGCCGCGGCGCGCAACTCGATCAACGCTGACACGGCCAGGTCGGTGGCGGTGCGCCGGGCGGCGGCGTCGTCGAGCGTACGGCTGCGCAAGGTGCCGAGCAGGGATTGCAGTGTGGCGGCGTGAGTGCTGGTGAGCTCGGCGATGACGCGGGCCCGCTCGCCGGCGGCCACCCGGTTGCCGGTCAGGTCGGCGGGGGGCAGGTTCTCGGCCCGGTGCATCAGCTGCAGGGCGACCAGGTCCCACAGCCGCTGCACCAGCTCGGCTGGCGGGCCGGTGGGCGCGTCCCCGCCGGCGGTCACCACCACGAGCAGGCCGCCGGAGGCCCCGGCCGGGCGGGAGGCGACAGCCAGCACCGGCAGGTCCTCGCCGGCCAGGCGCGCCCGGCCGGACCAGGGCTGGCCCACGCCGACCGTGCCGCCCACGCGGGCCAGCTCGGCGCTGGTGATCTTCTCGGTGATCGCCGCCTCGCCGTGGGCCTTCATGGGATGCCGGGCGCAGTCGCCGGTGAGCACGGCCACCGCCCGGTGCGGCAGGAACTCGGCCAGCGCCTGTGACAGCGGTTCGAGCATGGCGCCGGTCGGCGCCCGCAGCACGGACGCGGCGGCCGCCAGCGCGGTACGCGGGTCGGGCAGGTCCATGCGCTGATGCTAGGCGACGCTGGGCAAGGGAGGTCGCTGCCCGTTCGGGTAGCAGATGCCGCCCGGACGGACGGTGAGCGGGAGGGCGGGCGGCGAGCAGGCTTGCACTGTCCGATTCGCCGCCACATCAGGAGCAGCTGATCATGAAAGCTCTCGTCGCCGCTGCCTACGGCCCCTCGAGCAGCTGCGCGTCCATGACGTGCCCGACCCGTCACCCGGCCCTGGCCAGGTGCAGGTCCGCGTGCAGGCTGCGGCGCTCAACCCCATCGAGGTGAAGCTGGTCACGGGTGAGCTGCGTGCGATGTTCCCGGTGACGCACCCGTTCGTGCCCGGCGTGGACGCCACCGGGGCGGTGGCGGCCGTGGTAGAAGGCGTGACGCGGTTCGCGGCCGGTGACGAGGTGATCGCCTATGCAGGCGCGGCCTCCGGGATGATCGCCGAGTATGCGCTGGTCGGCGAGGGGCCCGAGATCGTCCACCGGCCGCGCGCTCTGTCCCCGACCCCGTCTCCGTGGTCGAACTGCCAGCGATCGACCGGCCGAGCAGACGAAGGCGTTCCTTGCCTACGCCCGCAAGGATCGGCTGTTCGTCCTGTTCCGGCTGATCGCTACGCGCGGCCTGCGACGCGGGGAAGGCGTGGGTCTGCGCAAGCCGGATGTCAACTACTCCACTGGGCAGATCGGGATCCACTGGCAGATCACCCAGCTCGGCTGGGAGCCGATCCAGGGCGCCCCGAAGACCGATGCCAGCGACCGCGAGATCGCCGTCGACGCCGAGACGATGCTCCTTCTGAAGGAGCACGACAAACGCCAGAGGCGGGAACGGCTGGCCGCAGGCGAGGACTGGATCGAGTCCGGGTTCGTCTTCACCCACGAGATCGGCCGGCCCCTGCACCCCCAGCACGTCACCGACCGCTTCTACGGCATCTGCTATCAAGCAGGGTTGCCGCCGATCCGGCTGCATGACCTGCGCCACGGCGCCGCGACCGCCATGCTCGCGGCCGGAGTGGACATCAAGATCGTGCAGGAGACCCTCGGGCACACCTCCTCGGCGTTCACCCGCGACACCTACACCAGCATCTACCCCGAAGCCGCCGCCGCGGCAGCCGAGGCAACCGCTGCCTTCCTCACCGGATCTCCCGCACCTGCGCCCCGTCCAGTACCTCCCGGACGGCGCATCCCGCGCCGCTCGATTCTGGGCAACAACGTTGACCATCGCGCACGCGTTGAAGACCGTGCCCACCAGGGCCGCACCATCCCGGCCGGCGGAGTGATGTCCTTGCCGCCACCGGCTGCGCCGTACACGCTCGTCGTACATGGCAATCTCGGGTTCGGCTGGATGCGGCCTCCCTCAGGCGACGCGGCAATGCTTCGTTCACGGTCGGCCATCAGGGCTCCTTCAGGCGTGGACACCTCACGTAGGCGTGGGGTGAGCGGGGCGGGAGGACCTGCGCAGCGCTTACCGCACGCCAACGGCGTGATGCACGTTCTCAACGGTGTCCGCGGCGGGTCTCGTCATCACCAAGGGGACCTTCCAGGAGCACCTATGAGGCGAGACCGATACCCCAGATCCGATCAAATCGGAATGGTCAAGGCCACGCAATCCCACCGCCGGTTGCTCGATGGTTGCTCTTCGGCTAACGGCACCCTGAAACACCAAGCGACATTTTCGGACATCCCTGAAACAGGCATTTCTGTATGGAGCGACGCGTCGGGCACATTGCGTAAGCATCCGACACAAGAGCCACTGGCTCTTAATCAGCGGGTCCGGGGTTCGAGTCCCTGGCGGCGCACCACACGAAAAGGGCGGGGATGCCAAGGCATCCCCGCCCTTTTCGCTGTCAGGACCCGACGTTCTCCGCGTTCTCCGCGTCCTGGGCGTTCTGGGCGCTCAGCTGCGCCTCCTGCTGCACCTCCTGGATCTGCTCCTGGGTGACGTTGAGGTTCCCGAACTCCTTGACCGCCTGGTAGTACGTCCAGGCGAGGCCGTTGCAGGTGGACTTGGAGACGCCCGAGTACTTGGCGCACACCTGCTTCATGTCGTAGTAGAACGAGTCATCGATGCGTGACTTGTTCGCCGGGAACTGGCTCACGTCCTTGTAGTTGCGGTAGCCGAAATCGTGCCTTCGGCACGGCATCCGGAAATCGAAGCCGAGCGGCTGGTCCGGGCTGCTCGAGCACAGGTCGGTCGACCAGTCGAAGGCGTAGTCGGCCCAGGCGGCCTGGTTCTCCCAGGCGGCCCGCCAGGAAGAGGCGCTGGCGGCGGTGGGCTGGGAGAACCCGGAAAGGGCGGCGAGTTTCTGCTCCATGGTCACCGCGTGGGCCGGCAACGCGAACCCGAGTACGGTGATCACAGAGAGGGCGAAAGCGGCGAGTAGCGCGCGGGATCGTCTGACCATGAGGACCTGCTCCTGTTGCCGGGGGGTGGGATGCACGTCCTCACGATGACCCGAAACCACTCCGAAGGGCAGAAGCAGATCTTGCTCAATTCCGAAAGAAGGGTTCGCCGAGTCTCGATCTTTACAGGGCGCCGCTTTTCTGTCAGTCGTTGAGTCAGTGAGGTCCGATGCCCTCCAGGGTGAAGCGCGCGTTCCACTCCCGCACCCACCTCGGGCCGAAGCCCTCGGCCGAGTTCAGCGGCGTGGCGGCCGCGTCGAACTTCCCCGTGGCCGGGTCGAAGGCGAATCCGGCGGCGGTGTCCTTCCTGACGTTGTAGGAGTCGAAGTCCGGGTTGAAGGTCTTGTTGCTCAGGCCGCCGGCGTCGTCGGTGTAGGCGAAGCCGCCCGACGCGATGCTCACCGACCGGGTCAGCACGTTGTGGGAGGGCACGTACACGGAGTCCGGATCCCGCCAGACGTACGTCTCCGTGCACTCGGTGGCGCCGACGGCGGTGCAGATCCGGCCGCTCGAGTCCGCCGGGACGTACCAGGACCGGATGTTCGGGTACTGGCGGCCGTAGTGCCGGTACCACTTCTCGACGTTCTCGCGCGTGTTGGTGAAGCCGGTGCCGTCGCCGGCCTTCAGCATGTCGTTGAAGCGCTCGACCACGACCTTGGAGTTGGGCACCGGCAGCCGCCCGCCGCTCTCGTGGTAGAGCTTGTCGTGCCCCACGTACGTCACGTCCTTGAACACGTTGTCGGTCGCGACGTTGCTGTGCCCCGACTGGTAGAACAGGCCGTGCTGGGCCCCGTCGAAGAAGTTGTGGTGGATCACCATCCCCGACATCCCGTCGTCCATGTAGACGGCCTGGTTGCCGGCCGGTCCGACGTTCCTGAAGAGGTTGTAGGAGATCACGTTGTTCAGGTACGTGTAGTCGCGGCCCGCGTAGATCACCCCCTGGTCCGAGGCGTGCGTCACGAGGTTCTCGAACCTGTTGTGACTGATCTCCATGTCGTTGCCCATGATCTGGATGGCCATGTGCGGCGCGTCGTGGACGTTGTTGTACCTGAAGGTGTTGCCGACGCCGTACAGGTAGCCCGCCGGGGTGTAGGTGGCGAGCTTGGAGAAGTCGTAGATCTCGTTGTGCTCCACGACGTGGTCGCCGCGCTCCAGCGAGTCGCGGTCGCCGCCGGCTGTGAACACCCCGCCGCCGCCCAGGTCGTGCAGTCTGCTGTTGACCACCCGGTTGCGGTGGCCGCCCCGGCTGGTGCGGTACTCGGCGATGGCCGTGATCGCGTCGCTGGCCTCGCCGATCGCGACCGCGTCCATGCTGACGTTGAGGATCTCCAGGCCGTCGATGGTGCACGACTTCGCGTCGAGCAGGCGTACGCCGGTGCCGGTCGTGCCGTTGAGCCGTAGGCCCTTGAGCGTCACCCCCGTCACGTTCTCCAGCGTGAAGAACGGGGCGTCGAAGGAGGTCAGGCTGATCCGCTTGCCCTCGACCGTGCCGCCGGGCGGGTAGTAGTAGAGGACGTCGCCGCCGTTCCAGCGGTCGATGTAGTACTCGCCCTCGGCGTCCAGCTCGCTGAGCACGTTCTGGGCCACGAACGACGTCCACTTGTCCGTGGCGGCGTACATCGTGGGGTAGCGCGTCCGGAGCTCGTCGCCGTTGACGGAGTCGATGCGTACGCGGTCGTTGGCGTAGTTGTTGCCGAAATATCCGGACAGCCAGCCGTCGGTCTCGTACGTCGTGTGGTCGGGGCTCCCGCCGGGCGGGGCCCACGTGGCGGAGCGCTCCCTGAGCGCGGCGTCGACGGCGGTGTAGACGGGGCCGGGCAGCTTCAGCATGTCCTCGTAGGGCATAGTGGTGCCGTCCGCGGTCTTGTCCGAGAAGTAGTCGCGGGCGCCCTTCGGGGCCTCCTTGACGATCAGGTCGGCGCGGTCCAGCTTCTCGCCGCCGTCGGGGTACTGCGCCAGGGTCTGCGCCACGTCGTCGGTGATCAACTCGGGCGCGTACGGCTGCGGCTTCCAGTTGAACCCGTTCTTGTCGAGCCGCCCGGCCGGGATGCCCTCGGCGCCCAGGTCGTAGACGTAGACGTGCCCGGACACCGAGTCCCGGACCCGCGACCTCGACGACCACTTGGCCTCGCCCGCCGGGAGGTCGTTCAGCCTGCGGAACTTCTCCGGCGAGAGCGTGGTGACCCCGGCGAACTCCGCCCGCTCGCCCGGATAGGCGGCATAGGTGACGTAGGAGTTGCGCTCCCCGCTGAGCTGGATGGTCCTGGACGTCCGATAGACGCCGCCTCTGATGCGGACGACGCCAGGAGAGCGGGCGCTCGTCCGCCCCGCCAGCGCGTCGCGGGCCTGCTCGACGGTGGCGAACGGGTCCTGCCGGGTGCCGCGGGCCCCGTCCCTGCCGTCCGGTGACACGTACACGGTGAGCGGGGCGGCCGCCGCCGTGGCTTTCGTCGCGGCGAGCGCCGGTAAGACCGCGAACAGGACCGCCAGGGCACTTCTCGTTCGACTGCGTCGCACCATAATCGATAAAATATTACGGATGTGACCCGGAGATCAATCGTTTGACCGAGACCCGCCCTCAGCGGTCGTGAAGAAGGCGGAAGTCGTCCAGGCTCTGGCGGTAGAAGGCGAGATCGCTCTCCAGCTTCTGCCTGGTGAGGCGATGGGGCTCGGACTCCCGCAACGCCCTGCCCATCTCGCTCCAGAAGGTGTCAGGGGGCAGCTCGGCGGCGCCGCCGGGGAAGAACTTCAGCGCCTCGGCCACGGCGTCGGCGGCGAAGCGCCAGTCGGTCTCGACCTTGCCGAACGCCTCGGAGCCGGAGGGGTCCGCGGCGAAGAACAGCGCGCCCTCCAGTGCCCGGCTCGCGTAGGTGGCGGCGATGAGCACCCACTGGCCGGGGTCGATCAGCTCGGAGAGGCCGGAGCCGAAGATCAGCCCCGCCTGCCTCGCCACGACCTCGGCCTCCTCGGGAACCAGGACCTCCGTGGCGCCGAGCCGCACCACCCAGCCCTCCGCGTCCTGCTCGACCACCGCCCGGCGCGACGCGCCCGCCTCGCCGCCGGCCGCGAGGTCGAAGTAGACGTACGCCTCCACGAGGGACCGGGCCAGACCGCGCTCAGGCATGCCGGCCCGCCAGGTCCTGGTAGGTGTCCCGGACGACGAGCAGCCGGTCGAGCTGGAACCTGCCCGGGTCGGCCGCCCGCAGCCGCTGCCCGCGCTCGGACCAGAACCCGTCGTCGGGCACCGCGTCCGCCCCGGGCGGCACGAACTTGACGACCTCCTCGACGGCCGCGGTCGCGACCCGCAGCGTGCGCCGGGCCTCGGCCTGGTCGTCCACCGGCACGTTGCCCGCGCTCAGGTCGGCCACCCACAACCATTCGCCCGCGTCGAGCAGCTCGGACGGCTCCGCCCCGCCGAAGGTCGGATAACCGGTGGGCAGCACGGGACGCTCCGGCACGCCGAACAGGTATTCGCGGGCGGTCCCGCACTCCCCGCACACGCCGGAATAGCGGTTGACCAGCCCTTCCTCGACGCTGACCAGCCCGCTGTGCCAGGTCGTGTCGACCGACCCACAGGTGCACGGGTGCAGGTCGAGGTAGAGATGCGCCTCATCCCTCGTCCGCGCCACCGCGAATGCCATAGCCGTCCTCTCCTCGGGAGTCCCATCATGCCGGAACGCGCGATCCCGCTCACACCGCCCGCTCACACCGCCCGCTCACACCGCCCGCTCACACCGCCATCGTGCGCGTCACGGCAGGTGCCTGTCCGGCGCGCAGGCCGCACTCGCACGGACCGTCGGCGGGGCACCGGCAGTCCTCCTCTTCCGGCGCGTACCAGCCGGTCGCGTTGGCGATCGCGCGCAGATGGTCCATGTACGCCGGCCAGTCCCGGGGACGCGCGCCGTCCGCCAGCCTGGCTAGCTCGGTGGCCAGCGGCTGCGGGACGAGCCGCCACACCTGGGGGCGGGTGGTGGCGAGCAGGTCGTGGAGCACGCCGAGCCGGGCCGGCCGCTGGCGGGTGGTGGCCGCGCGCGCCTGGCGCACGGCCTCGTACAGCTCGGCCAGGGCCGCGTGGTCGCCTGCGGCCGTCGCGCCCAGCGTACGGGCGACCGCCCCGGCGGCCGTCGCGGCGGCGACGCGCTCGTTCGCGCCGATCGTCAGGTGGCCGTCGACCTGGAGGCTCAGCATGCCCGGCTGCGGGTCACCCGCAGTGCCGTCCACCGGGGCCGGCCGCACTTCGACGGGGATGGGCGGGCGGCCGGGGATCACGATGTCCAGCAGGCCGGAGCCGTAGTCGTGGACCCGGGCGCCCATGAGCGCCGCGCCGCGCTCGACGGCCCTGGCCGCGGCCGTCTCCGGGAGCGTCGTATGACCGCGGATCGCCGTGACGTCGGCGGGGGAGAGCTCGCCCGCCCGCGCCAGCGCCAGCAACCGGGGCGCGGCCCCGGCCTGGCCGGGCGCGAGGCCGGCCCGGGCCGCCTCGGCACGCAGCTCCTCGGCCGCACCACTCCATTCGCCTTCGGAGACCGCGCGGGCCAGCCCGCGCAGCCGCGCGAGCGTCGCGGCGTCGGCCACTCCGAGCGCCTGTCCCGGCGCCGTGGGGGTCAGGCCCGGCG
>NZ_JBIEIS010000077.1:24695-35913 GCF_043496855.1 Nonomuraea sp. JJY05 | reverse complement strand
CCAGGTCGATGGCCTGCGCCTTGGCCGTGGTCTTGATCGAACGGGTGCCCAGCATCGCCGCCCGCTGGTCCGCGCCGACCCGGTCAACCCCGGGCAGGCCGTGCAGGAAAGCTCGCAACGCCGCCTCCGAAGAGGTCACGTCCGCGAGCGAGGTGGTCGCTACGCTCATCGCGATCGGGTCTTTCTCGTGCGTGAGGGAGCCGGCCATCCGCCCGGCGGGGCGGTGGAGGCGCGTTCGATCAGCTTGGTGTCCAGGACGACGCGGCTGGCGCTGCCGCCGGTCCCGTCGGGGTCGAGCCGGCGCAGCAGCAGGCGCATGGCGAGCACGCCCTGCTCGACCATCGGCCGGTCGATGACGGTCAGGGGCGGCTTGAGCAGCGAACCGGTGTCCAGATCGTCGAAGCCGATCAGGCTGATCTGGCCGGGGATGTCGATCCGCATGTCGTGCAGTGCCTTGAGCACGCCCAGCGTCATGAGGTTGTTGGCGGCGAAGATGGCGGTGGGCGGCTCGGGCAGCGACAGCAGGGACAGCGTGAGCTGGTAGCCGCTGTGCTCCTTGAAGTCGCCGACCAGGTCGTACTCGGGCGGCACCTCGATGCCCGCCTTGGCGAGCGTCCCGACGAATCCCTCGCGCCGCAGCCGCCCGGGGGTGGTGTCCAGGGTGCCGCTGATCGCGGCCACCTTGGTGTGCCCGAGGGCCAGCAGGTGCTCGGCGGCCTGCCTGCCGCCGCCGTCGTTGTCGACCAGCACGGCGTCGAAGCGTTCGCCGCCCGCCAGGTCGCGGTCCACGAACACCAGGGGCACGTCGGCGTCGCGCACGTGCAGCGGCGTCTGGTCCTGCTCGGTGGCGGGGGCGAGGATGATGCCGTCGACCCTGCGCACCAGGTCCGCCAGCACGTCATCCTCCTGCTCGCTGCTCTCGTCGCTGTTGGCGAGCAGGATGCGGTAGGGCTCCGTACGCGTGACGGACTCCATGCCCTTGACCACCGCGGCGAAGTACGGGTTCGTGATGTCCGGGACGACGACGCCGATCGTGTTGGTGCGCCCGGACTTCAGCGACTGCGCCGCGGCACTCGGCCAGTAGCCCAGCTCGTCGATGGCGGCCTGGATCGCCTCGTACGAGCGCACCCGCTGGCCGCGCAGGAAGCGCGAGACCGTGGCGGGAGAGACCCCCGCCCGAGCTGCTACGTCATGGATGGTGACCAAGTGAGCTCCAAACTGAAATCGATGTCAGTGATGATGGCAGGATCCGGCCACGGAGTGTCAATGCCATGTTTCCAAGTCGTTACATCGCCGGACATTTCCCCAACTCAGGGCCTCGTCCGCGTGCTCTCGCTTCGGGCTGACTGAAACCGTTATCAGTAGAACGGACGCGGAGGAAACATCGGATGTAGTAGCGCCCAACACGCGCGGCAGCAGATCCCCTGGAGCCCCGCCCGATACTGCTACCGATATGGCCCTAGCAGCCGAGTCCTGGGCCAGGACAGCGAAGGGAAGCGTAGCTGCGCGGCTGCTTCGCAACTCAGGAAACCCTTGACCACATCCGATGTTTCGCCTACGTTACCCGCAAGTCGAGAGTTGCGAAATTTTTCGCACGCGCCAACACGACAGAGGGTGTGCACGGATGTCCGAATCCCGTATCGACGAATTCCGCCAGCGCAGGTTCGGCCTGTTCGTTCATTGGGGGCTCTACGCGTTGGCGGCCCGCCACGAGTGGGTCAAGCAGCGCGAACACATGTCCGACGAGCAGTACCAGCGGTACTTCGAGCGCTTCGACCCCGATCTGTACGACCCCGAGGCGTGGGCGGAGGCCGCGCAGCGGGCGGGGATGCGCTACACCGTGCTGACCTCCAAGCACCACGACGGCTTCTGCCTGTGGGATTCGGCCCTGACCGACTATTGCGTGAGCGGCACGCCGTACGGCAAGGACCTGGTCGGCCCGTTCGTCGAGGCGTTCAGGAGCAGGGGGCTCGGGGTCGGGTTCTACTACTCGTTGCTGGACTGGCATCACCCGGACTTCCCGATCGACGGGCTGCACCCGGCGTACGTCGAGGGCGGCACGTTCCCTGAGCGCGATGTCATGAAATATGCGGATTACCTGCACGGGCAGGTCGAGGAGCTGCTCACCCGCTACGGCCCCATCGACACGCTGTGGTTCGACTTCTCCTACGCCGGCCGGGTCAGGCATGGCAAGCCGGTCTACGGCGGCAAGGGCAAGGCCGAGTGGCGCTCGGAGGAGCTGGTGGACAAGATCCGCCGCATCCAGCCCGACATCCTGATCAACAACCGTCTGGAGCTGCCGGGCGACTTCACCACGCCGGAGCAGTTCCAGCCCCCCGCCCCGCTGTCGACGGTCTGGGAGGCCTGCCAGACGCTGAACGGAAGCTGGGGCTACGACCGGGACAACCACGCGTGGAAGTCGCCCGGCCTGCTGATCCGCATGCTGGTCGACTCGGTGTCCAAGGACGGCAACCTCCTGCTCAACGTGGGGCCCAACGGCCGGGGCGAGTTCGAGCCCCGGGCACTGGACACGCTGCGGGAGATCGGCGACTGGATGCGGCTGCACGACCGGTCGATCCACGGCGCGGGGGCGAGCCGGTTCCAGGCTCCCGAGCACTGCCGCTACACCCAGCGCGGCGACCGGCTCTACGTGCACGTCTTCTCCTGGCCGTACCGGCACCTGCACCTGCCGGGGCTGGCGGGCAAGGTCCGCTACGCGCAGTTGCTCAACGACGCGTCGGAGATCCGCATGTGGGCGCCCGACCCGAAGGTCGACAACGGGAACGTCAACTTCTTCACGATCCCCGAAGGCACCCTCACCCTCGAGCTTCCCGTGGAGCCGCCGGACGTGGCCGTCCCGGTGATCGAGCTCTTCCTCTGAAAAGGCTGAAAGGCGATACCCCCCATGGACAACCCCCTGCGCGGCCTGAACACCGCCGGCCTGAACCGGCGCCAGGTCCTCAGCCTCGCCGCCATGGCGGCGGCGGCCGTACCCCTCACCGCCTGCGGGAGCGGTGGCCAGCGCACCCGCCAGGCCGGCCCGACCGCGTCGGCGTCCGGCAGCTCCGCGGTGATCAACCCGGACCGGCCGGAGAGCGCGCTGTTCCCCTACGCCGAGGCGGAGAAGCTCTTCGACTCTCTGCCCTGGCCCAAGACCAACGTGCCGGAGCCCACGTCCAAGGTCACCGTCACCGTGGCGATCATCCCGGGTCAGCGGCACGAGGTGCGGCACGCCCAGTTCGCCAAGTTCATCAAGAAGCGGCATCCGAACATCGAGATCAAGGTGGAGGTCACGCCGTTCGACGACTTCCGCACCAAGTACCTGACGGGCGCCGCCAGCGGCGTGCTGCCCGACATCATGTACTCGCAGTTCCAGTGGGGGCAGAGCTTCATCAAGAACAACCTGTACCTCCCGCTGGACGACTACATCGCGGCCACGCCCGACTTCGACCGCGCCGACTTCTCCAAGGCGGCGCTCAGCTACTGGGAGCGTGACGGCAAGCTCTACGCGCTGGGCACCGACTCGGCGCCCAAGCTGCTCTTCTACAACAAGGAGATCTTCGAGAAGGCGGGCGCCAAGGTGCCCGACGCCTCCTGGACCTGGGACAAGCTCATGGAGGCGGCGCGCGGGCTGGTCTCGGGCACGGGCGCGCAGAAGGTCTTCGGGTTCACGCCGGTGCCCAAACCCACCAGTGACCTCACCGCCACGTTCCTGCTCGCCCACGGCGGCCGCTACCTGACGGCCGACGAGACCAAGTGCGTGATCCAGGAGCCGGCCAGCCGCGACGTGCTCAAGCGCTGGATCGACCTGCTGATCAAGGACAAGGCGATGCCGGACCTGGCCGAGACGCAGGCGACGGCGAAGGTGGAGCCGTTCACGCTGGGCCGGGGCGCCTTGTACGTCGGCGGCGCGTGGAACATCGTCACCCTGCTCACCCTGCCCGCCGAGCAGCAGTTCGAGTGGAGCCTGACGCACGTGCCCAGCGGCCCCGAGGGCCGCTTCACCCCGGTCCTCGGCAGCGCCTTCGGCATCACCAGCAAGACGCGCAACCCCGAGGCGGCGTGGATCGTGCTCAACTCCCTGCGCTCCTACGCCGGCCACCGCTTCTTCCTGGACACCCCGCCCTCGCGGCTGTCGGCGTTCGAGGAGAACCTCCAGGCGCTCAAGCTCGACAAGGAGGTCATCGACACCACCAAGGAGTCGCTGCACAAGTACGGCACCAGCGACGGCGTGCTGCGCCTGCCCGCGACGCCCAAGCTCGAGGACCTGACCAAGCCGATCTGGGAACGGGTCATGTCGGGGTCGCTGTCGGTGGACGAGGGACTCAAGCAGGTCACCGAGCGGGTCACTCCGATGCTCGCGGAGAACGTCTGACCATGGCCGCCTCCCCCCTCGTCCGGCGCGAGGCCCGCCGGTTCCACCTGTTCGCCCTGCCGTGGACCATCGGCTTCGTCTTCTTCACCGGCGGGCCCATCGTCGTGTCGCTGGTGCTCAGCTTCACCCGCTACGAGCTGCTGTCGGCCCCGCAGTGGGTGGGCCTGGACAACTACGTCCAGCTGCTGCGCGACCCCGACTTCTGGATGGCGACGAGGAACACGGTGTACTTCGGCGCCGCCTCCGCCGCGGCCGGGGTCGTCTACAGCCTCGCCGCGGCGCTGCTGCTCAACATCAAGGTGCGCGGGCAGGCGATCTTCCGGACGATCATCTACATGCCGTCGGTGATCTCCGGCATCGCCACCGCCCTGCTCTGGATCCACGTGCTGCACCCCGACTACGGCCTGGTCAACTACCTGATCGGCATGGTGGGCATCCAGGGGCCCGGGTGGTTGACCGACGCGAGCTGGGCGATCCCCGGCCTGGTCATCATGACGACCTGGACCACCGGGAACGCGATGATCATCTTCCTGGCGGGGCTGCAGGGCGTGCCCGCCTCGCTGTACGAGGCCGCGCACATCGACGGCGCCGGCTGGTGGAGCAGGTTCAGGCACGTGACGATCCCGATGATGTCGCCGGTCATCTTCTTCAACCTGGTCGTGGGGTTCATCGGCAGCCTGCAGGCCTACCAGCTCATCCTGTTCATGACCGACGGAGGGCCGGCCAACTCCACCCTGGTCCTGGGGCTGTACGTCTACCGCTACGCCTTCAAGTACTTCGAGATGGGCTACGCCTCGACGATCGCCTGGGCGCTGTTCTTCCTCGTCATCGTGTTCACCGTGATCCAGTTCGGGCTCGCGCGCCGCTGGGTCCACTACGAGGTCAAGTAGGTCACGAGATGGCAATCAAGCTCCTGCCCGCACAGGCCCGCCCGGTGGAGAAGCGACCCGTGGCCCCCGCCCAGGCCGAGCGGATCCGCCGGGTCCAGCGTCTGACGGCCTACGCGCTCCTCGTCCTGGCCTCGGCGGCCAGCCTGCTCCCGCTGCTGTGGATGCTCACCACCGCGCTCAAACCGGCCGGAGCCGTGCTGGAGTTTCCGCCGAGGTTCCTGCCCGACGTCTTCACCTGGTCCAACTTCCCAGACGCGTGGACGAGCCTGCCCTTCAGCACCTTCCTGGTCAACAGCGTGGTGGTGACCACGCTGTCGATCGTGGGCAATCTCATCTCCTGCATCCTGCCCGCCTACGCCTTCGCGCGGCTGCGCTCGCGGGTGCGCGGCACGGCCTTCGCGCTGATGCTGGGCACGATGATGATCCCCGCCCAGGTGGTCATCGTGCCGAGGTTCCTGCTGTTCTCCAAGCTGGACCTGGTGGACACCTTCTGGCCGCTGTTCCTGCCCAACTTCTTCGGCACCGCGCTGTACATCTTCCTGCTCAGGCAGTTCTTCACCACGATCCCGCAGGAACTGGTGGAGGCGGCGCGCATCGACGGCGCGGGGGAACTGCGGATCCTCTGGCGGATCATGATCCCGCTGTCCAAACCGGCGATCGCGACCGTGACGCTGCTGTCGTTCGTCGGGGCGTGGGGAGAGTACATCGATCCGCTCATCTATCTGCGCTCGACGGAGAACTACACGATCCCGCTCGGCATCTCGCTGTTCCGCGGCCAGTACGCCGACGACTACAACCTCATGATGGCGGTGTCCATCCTCGCCCTGGTGCCGGTCATCGTGGTGTTCCTGGCGGCGCAGAAGTACTTCATCAGAGGCATCATGCTCACGGGCATGGCGGGAAGGTAGGACGCCCATGGCCACCGCGACCGGGATGACGCGGTCCCGGCCGCATCTCTTTTCGAAAGATTTCGAAAGAACGACCGTCACGCCGGGCGCGAGACGGCGGACAGCGCGCTCTGGCCGATCCACGACGGGACGGCCCGGCACACGTCGGAGGACCCCGAGACCGCGACGCTGCCGTCCAGCTGCGCACGCAGCCAGGCGAGATCGCCGCGCCAGATGCGCGTCAAGGTGCGCAGGCTGGTCGTGATCGTGGCCGCCACCTCGAACCCGGGATCGCTGTCGCAGACGTCGGCCTCGCCGTCGGCCACCACCAGCCACCACCGCGACGCCTTCGGCGGCGTCCCGTCGAGCTGGAAGGCCAGCGTGGTGCGCGCCCGCGGCCAGGCGTCGATCGGGATGGTACGGCGCATGTCCCACATCAACAGGTGCGGGTCCAGGTCCTGGTCGCCGAGCTGGGGGATCCAGCGCACCCCCCAGGCGCCCAGCGCGTCGACGACGCCCGCGAGCTCCCTGCCGCACGCGGTCAACGAGTACGTGGTGCGGCCGCCGAGCTCGGCGCGCTCGATCACGCCGACCCGGGTGAGCGATTTCAACCGTTTGGACAACAGCGTCGGCGACATCTTCGGGACGCCACGGCGCAGGTCGTTGAAATGCCTGCTGCCCAGTAGCAGCTCGCGCACGACCAGCAGGGTCCAGCGCTCGTCGAGCACCTCCATCGCCTTGGCCACCGGGCAGAACTGGCCGTAACCGCTCATCGGACGCACCTCCGTGATCCGCGCGTGAAGATCGTCGTGGCGGTCGTCGCCGACGCGATCTCAGGTCCCACTGACAGGGGCGTTCCATCTCGTTCCACCACACGTGACAGCGACTGGCCTCAGCCAAATCCCGGAGACCGCCGACGTCAAGCCCGGCCCCCTCTCGGGCGCACCCGCGGCCGGCGGTAGATACAGATCTGGTACTAGGTGCGCCAGCTGTCCCGTTCCTACTGTCGACGCATGACCATCACCACGGAGTCGATTCAGACAGACGACCAAGTCGTCGCGCTGGCCGCCGAGGTCGGCCGGCGGTGCGCGCCGAGCGAGGCGGCGCACGACCGGGACGCCACCTTCGTCACCGAGGCCTACGAGGCGATGAGGGAGCTCGGCTACCTGCGGCTGGCGGTGCCCGCGCAGTTCGGCGGGCTGGGTGCGAGCATGCGGCAGGTAATGCTCGCCGAGTACGAGCTGGCCCGGCACGCCGCCTCGCCCGCGCTGGCCGCGGCGATGCACCTGTACCTGACCCTCGTGCAGTGCTGGCGGCACCGCCGCGGCGCGCCCGACGCCGAGGGCGTGCTGCGCCGCATCGCCGCCGACGACCTGATCATGGCGACCAGCGGCGGCTCGGACTGGGTGTGCCCCACGACGACGGCCGTCGAGGTCGAAGGCGGGTTCCGGCTGAGCGGGCGCAAGGCGTTCTGCTCGCAGGCGCCGGTCGCCACCGTCATCTCCACCTCCGCGGTCCTGGGCGACCCCGGCCCCGACGCCGAGGTGCTGCACGCGAGCGTCCCGCTGTCCAGCCCTGGGGTGTCCATGGTGGAAACCTGGGACACCCTGGGCATGCGCGGCACCGCCAGCCACGATCTCGTCTTCGACGACGTCTTCGTCCCGGCCGGCAAGATCGTCGGCCGCCGCCCGTACGGGAAGCTCACCGGCCCGCTGCTGACCGCCGTGATCCACTTCGCGCCGATCGGCGGCGCCGTCTACCTGGGCGTCGCGCAGGGCGCGTACGACGAGGCGCTGCGGATCGTGGCTCGCCGCGCCGGTGAGCCGGCCCCGGCGGCGGTACGCGGCCTGGGTGAGATGTCCGCCCGCCTGCGGGTGGCCAAGTGGGCGCTGATCGGCGCCGTCGACGAGGCCGGGGAGGACCCGCCGGCGGACGAGCGGACCCTGACCACGCTGATGGTGGCCAAACGGCACGCGGTGTGCGAGGCGAAGGCGATCGTCGACCTCGCTCTCGACGTCGTGGGCGGCGCCGCCTTCTTCCGGACCCTGCCGCTGGAGCGGGCCTACCGCGACGTCCGCGGCGGGCCGTTCCATCCGATCCCCCCGGAGGCGACCCTGGCCATGGCCGGCGCCGGCGTCCTGGCGGACGCCAGGCACGCGTCCTGGTGAGCAGGGGGGCCGCCGGGGCGGCCGCCGCGCCCCGCGACTGCCGCGACACGGGACGAGGCCGGCTGTCCGGCGGCGGTTTCCTCCGCGAGGTGCCGCGCATGCTGTTCATGGAGATCGTGCCCGTGGTCGGCAGCACGGACACCCGTGACGTCGTGGCGCCGTACCTCGACCCGACCTGAGGGTCTCAGCCCGCCCAAGCCTCCTTGCCGGTGGTGACCGGGCCGCCGGTCTTCGCCGACTCGCCGATGGCGAGGCTGATCAGGTGGTCCTGGCAGGCCTCGGCGAGCGGGTACGGCGGCGGGCCCTCCTGGCGGGCCCAGGCGCCCGTGCGCTCGAGGATGTCCGCGACCGCGATGTCGTCGTCGGAGCGGGACGCGCCCTCGAACGGGTTGCGGTAGACCACCCGCCCGTCGAAGCTGATGTGCTTGAGGTCGCGCAGCTCCAGGTTGAGGTCGACGCCGGTGTCCCGCCGGATGAGCGCGGACTCCACCGGCGTCACGGGGTCGACCAGCCGGACCACGCGGTCGTCGACCAGCTCGCCGATCGAGCCGCGCACCACGATGCGACGCGTCCGCAGCGGATTCCACCACTGGTTGTCGGTGAAGTCGTACAGGCCCGTCTTGCCGCCGAAGTCGAGGGTGGCGATGGTCGTGGTCAGCCGTTGCGGCGTGTCGTCACCGGTCCACCCGCCGAAGCCCAGCGGGTCGGCGAGCGGCGCCTCGAACGCGCCGGCGCGTACCTCGGCGGCGTCGAACCCGATGCCCAGCAGGCCGCGGATCAGCGACACCGCGTGATAGAGGTGGGTGGAGGAGACCTGGACCGAGGTCGGCTCGCCGATCACACCCTCCCGGACGAGCGCCAGCCGGGCCGCGTGGCCCGGCATCAGCAGGTACTGCTCGGCCACCTGCACCAGGCCGCTGCCGCCCACGTCCCGCCACAACGATCGCAGCCCGGCCAGGTCCGGCGCGGGCGGCGTCTCGGCGAGGACCGGCATCCCGTGCCCGGCCACCTCGCGGATCGCGTCCGGCATCGCGGGCCACGGCACCGCCGCGGCGAGGTAGTCGGGCCGTTCGTGCCGCAGCAGCTCGTCGATCGAGCGGAAGGCCGGTACGCCCCACTCGGCGGTCACCTCCTCGCCCCGCTCCGCGCTGCGGGTCACGACGCCGCCGACCCGCAGCCGGTCCGGCATCGCCGCCGCCAGCCGCAGGAAGAACCGGGTCCGCCGCCCGCTGCCGATCGCGCCGAACGTCGTGGTCATGAAAGCCGGACCTCCTCGGGAGCAGGAGCGATCCCGTGCCGGATCGGCTCCGGAACAGCGTACTCGGCGGCGTGAACGCCGGCCCGTTCGGGCGGCCGGTCCACGAGAACAACCGACGGTGAACATTTCCGAACGGGCAGTCAGCGAGGGGCCCCTTAGGAAAGAATCGGTGGCGACCGTAATCAAGGAGGTTTTCCCTGTGCGCGCCGTTCTCACCGCCGTGCTCGCGACGCTCATCCTGCTGGCCACCGGGGCCGGTTCGGCCGGAGCCGCTTCATCCCGATCGTCCTTGCCCGGCGGAAAGGCCAACTTCGTGGTCTCGCAGGGCTTCCTGCGTGCCTCGTCCACCCAGAACTGGGTGCGGCTGGGGACGTACCAGTTCAAGGCCAACGGCACCGTCAGCGCGAACAACTACCTCTGGTGGCAGCGCAACCCCGAGGGCAGGCAGGCCACCGGGGTCGTCCCGGACTCCAGCTGCTCCACCAAGGCGGGTGGCTCCAGCACCCGCGTACGCGCCTGCGACGTGCTGACCGCCCCCGGGTTCCCCGGCTCCCCGGACGAGTCCCGCACGGGAACGTACACCCTGGCCGGCAACGTGGTGAGCATCAGATGGAAGGTCGCCCAGACCTGGACCGAGAAGTGGCGGGTGCGGGTCTCGCCTGACGGCAAGCTCGCGCAGCTGCAGTTCGCGGGCGGCACCCTGGCCACCAACGGATACGGCTACGGAAGCAACGCCTCGTTCGCCACCCGCCGGGCGATGAGCTCGGTGCGGGCCTTCGCCGGCACGCTCAAGCAGGACCTGGTCTCCTGGTCGCGCAACACCATCGTGAAGTCCGACGCCCAGGTCTTCAAGCAGTCCTCCTTCCGCAGCTGCGCCACCACGACCTGGTGCCTGACCTACCTGCAGCCGTCCTCCCCCGGCGCCTGCCAGAAGGCCGGCGGCTGCCCCAACTACGGCGGCGGCACCAAGGCGAACGTCAGCTCCATCCAGTACTACCTCACCAAGGTCTCCAACAGCGATCGCCGTGACACCCTGTGGCACTGGTGCACCTGCCTGGCCATGGAGAGCAAGACGTTCTGCTATTCGGGCAACTCGCACATCAAACCGCTGCTGCAGATCATCGACGACAAGGGAGCCTTCCGCGGGTGGGTCGGCGCCGAGGCGTCGTTCTACAACGGGTCCAGGGCCAAGGACATGATGGCCGTTTTCCGCGTCTCCGACTTCCGCTGACGTCGGCGCGCCGCTCCTGACTGGGTCGGGTCACGGATTTGTAAAGCATGATTTTCGGCAAATGGTCGAACTGCTCCCGCATGGCCTCGCGTATCTCCCGGAGACCGGACTTCCACCCGGGTCATGAGACTTGAAGGAGCAGCACATGCGGAATCCGCTCGGGGGGAGACGACTCAGGTCGTGGCGAGCAGCCGTTTCCTTAGGGGGAAGCATCGCACTTGTCCTGACCGGCTCCTCACTGTCCGCGCAGGCGGGCACGATGGCGGCGGCGCAATCCATCGTCTGCCCCAGCGTGGCGGACAAGCTCCCCGAAATACCGACGGCGGCCAGGGCCGAAGTCGACAGAAACCTGGCCCTCCTGGAGACCCAGATCCAGGAGGCCGACAACCGGCTCGCCCGCTCAGCGGGA
>NZ_JBIEIS010000077.1:0-24595 GCF_043496855.1 Nonomuraea sp. JJY05 | reverse complement strand
GAAGGAGGCCCCAACTTCGTCCAGAACGCCATCCTCGGCCCGCTGGCCGGCAAGCGCGCCGCCACCCTCGACCGCATCGCCATCGCCATCGGCCGCGCCGGCGGCCAACGCCCCAACGGCCTCAACAACCTGACGACCTGCAGGGTCACCGGCAATGCCGATGGCGGCAACAACAACGGCAACAACGGCAACGGGGGTAATGGCGGGAACGGCGGCAACGAAGGCAACGGCGGCAACGGCCAGCCCACCCAGGCACCGAACCCGGGGAACACGGCCAGGCCGACCCAGGGAACGGGGTCGGGGTCCGGGCAGACCATCGTGTGCCCGAGCGTCGCGGACAAGCTCCCCGAAATCCCCGCAGCCGCCAGGGCCGAAGTCGACAGGAACCTCGCCCTCCTGCAAACCCAGATCCAGGAGGCCAACAACCGGCTCGCCCGCTCAGCGGGAGAAGGAGGCCCCAACTTCGTCCAGAACGCCATCCTCGGCCCGCTGGCCGGCAAGCGCGCCGCCACCCTCGACCGCATCGCCATCGCCATCGGCCGCGCCGGCGGCCAACGCCCCAACGGCCTCGACAACCTGGCCACCTGCACACTCGGCAACGGCGGCAATGGCGGCAACAACGGGAACGGAGGCAATGGCGGCAACGGAGGTAATGGCGGGAACGGGGGTAACGGCGGGAACGGCGGCAACGGCCAGCCCAGCCCCGATCCCAGCGGCGGTCAGGGCGACGGCGACGGCAACGGTGAGAACCCCGCCGACGGCGTCGGGCCGTTCCCCCAGGACTTCGTCGACATCCGGCAGGTCCAGCCGGGCCAGGGCAACCTCAACAACTTCGGGGCCGGCCGGAACGGCTCTCGCGGCACCTTCGTCGCCCAGTGCGGCAGGAACGAGAACCGCCACAACAACTCGGACAACTTCATCGTCACCCCCGGCGTGAGCGACGGTGCGCACCACCTCCACGACTACGTGGGCAACCTGTCGACGGACGGATTCTCCACCGACGAGAGCCTTGCCGCGGCGGGCACGACCTGCCAGCGGGGCGACCTGTCCGCGTACTTCTGGCCCGTGCTCAGGGACCGCACGTCCAACGAGAACGCCGACGACGAGCACGGCAACATCGGCCGGGTGCTGACGGCACGCTCCGTGCAGCTCCAGTTCCGCGGCAACTCGACCTCCCAGGTCGTGGCCATGCCGAGGTTCCTCAGGCTGATCACCGGCGACGCCAAGGCCGCGACGAACGGCGGGGCCAACGCCCGCGCCGCCTGGACCTGCTCGGGATTCCAGAACCGGATCACCACCAAGTACCCGCTGTGCCCGCGTGGCAGCCAGGTCGTCCGCATCCTGGACTTCCCCAGCTGCTGGGACGGGCAGAACATCGACAGCGCCAACCACCGCACGCACGTGGTCTTCCCCGGCCAGAACGGCGCCTGTCCCCAGGGCACCCAGGCGGTTCCCCAGCTGCGCATGACCCTCGCCTACTCGGTGCCGCAGGGTCAGTCGTTCGCCGTGGACGCCTTCCCTGAACAGAAGCACAACCCCATCACCGACCACGCCGACTTCGCCAACGTCATGCCCGACAACCTGATGCGCGTCGTCGTCGACTGCATCAACCGGGGCCGCCGTTGCTGATCTGACACCCGGCCGGACCGCCCCCTTCCCGGGAGTGGTCCGGCCGTTCGGTTCTGATCAGCCGGTGGCGAAGCGCTCGGGGCGGAAGTCCCGCAGGAGGGGATGCCTGGCGCCGGTGAGCACCTCGTAGGCGGTGAGCTCCCCGGCGATGAGTCCCAGCGTCGCCCCCGAGTGGGTGAACGCCACGTGGCACCCGGGCACCGACTCCAGCTCGCCGAACACCGGCTCGCCGTCCCCCGGAATGGGCTTGCGCCCGAGCCGCCACGACGCCGCCTGGAGGGAGACCTCCCCTTGGAACAGGGCGGACGCCTCGGCGACGAGCTCCTTGACGTACGCCTCGTCGATCGAGCAGGAGCCGTCATCGTGCTCGACGATGTGCTCTTCGTACCAGGAGTCCCCGCGCTCGGGCTCGACGGGTGCCGTCTCGCGGCCGTGGCCCAACCGGCCCAGCACTCCTCGGGCTCCCGTCCGAACGCCGGGTCGGCGGGCTCATCCCGGCTTTCAGCGCGGCCTCCTGGCCGTCCAGCCCGTGCTTGACGTAGCCGTTCCGCGAGCCCAGAACCCGGAACCGGGGGCCGGGCAGGGCCGCGACGCTGCTCATCGTCAGGCGTGAACTCGTGCCGCGGGCGTGCCGGAGGATCATGACCGTGTCGTCGTCGGCGTCGCAGCCGGCGCGCGGGTCGCGGCGGTTGACGTCGGCCAGGACCTCCGTCACGGGGCCGAACAGCTGCAGGGCCTGGTCGATCAGGTGGGTGCCCAGGTCGAAGAGGATGCCGCCGCCGTCGGCGATGCCGGTGTCGCCCTTCCACCCGCCGAGCCCGTCGGGCGCCACCACTCGAAGCGCGACTCGAAGGCGTGGACCGTGCCCAGCCGTCCGTCGGCGATCAGGCGCCGCAGGGTGCGGAAGTCGGCGTCCCAGCGGCGGTTCTGGAAGACCGTGAGGCGGCGTCCCAGCTCGGCCGCCAGCGCGATCAGCCTGCGTCCTTCGGCGGCGGTCGGCGTGAAGGGCTTGTCGACGACGACGTCCAGCCCGGCCCGCAGGGCGTTCTCGGCCAGCTCGACGTGCGTCGACGGCGGCGTGCCCACGACGACGAGGTCCAGGTCCGACGCGTGCGTGGTGACGGCGCCGGCGGTCGCCACCAGCGTGGCGGACGGGTGGGCGGCGCGCGCCGCCGCCTGACGGTCCGGATGGCCCGTGACGATGAGGCGCAGGTCGTACGCCGGGTCGGCGGCGAGGAAGGGCGCGCGGAAGAAGCGGCCGGCCGTGCCGAAGCCGATGACGGCGACCCTGATCGGGGAATCGTTCCGCATACCTTCCTCAGTCCTCAGGCCATAGTAGGCGGCCCGTACTCGTTCTCACGATCATGCTGATGACGGTCGGCACGGCGGGCATCGGGGTGCTGCCCACGTACGCGGCCGCCGGGGTCATGGCGCCGGTCCTGCTGCTGGCCGCGCGGATCACCCAGACCATGTCGACGGAGTCCTTCGCGAGCTGGGGCTGGCGGATCCCGTTCCTGCTGGCGATCCCTCTGTCCGCGGTGGCGGTCTACATCCCAACGTCGCGACCTCGCTCATCGGCTCCACCGCCGGCCTCGTCGCCGTCTGGCTGCACGACCTCACCAAGAGCGACGTGACCTTCGGCTGGTACATGACCGCGTTCTGCCTGCTGTCCTTCCTGATCGCCATCTTCGCGCTGCCGACCGGCGCGC
The DNA here is from genome assembly GCF_043496855.1 of Nonomuraea sp. JJY05. Taxonomy (NCBI): domain Bacteria; kingdom Bacillati; phylum Actinomycetota; class Actinomycetes; order Streptosporangiales; family Streptosporangiaceae; genus Nonomuraea; species Nonomuraea sp. JJY05. Next base: position 21,257 of record NZ_JBIEIS010000077.1, on the reverse strand, counting down.
GCCGCGAGCTCCCCACGAACCTCCTGGCCGAGCGGAAGTGACCGCTACATCGTCATCTCCGACAGGGAACGGCGGACCGACTCCTTGTCGTCGGAGGTGACGCCCAACCGCATGATCATCTGCGGGTACTCGTCCGAGCAGAGCTCGTGGCGCAGGAACTCGCGCAGCAGCTCCATCTCCAGCGCCTGCGTGTGGAAGGCGGCGCTGACGCCGTAGGCGGCGGCCTCCAGCAGGACGTGCTGCAGCGCCTGCCCGGCGTCGATCCACTCCTGGCGGCCGTCGCCCCGCGTGGTGAGCAGCGCCACCACTCCGGCGCACGTCTCGGCCCGCTGATCGGCCTGGCTGCCCCAGTCGTGCCGCCAGGAGTAGTCGCGCTGGGGGAAGTCAGGGTCCGTACGTGCGCCCGGCGAGGATAGCCCTCGGCGGGCACCCCGTCCTTGCGGCCGCTGCCCGGCGGCCGGGCCCAGCGGACCACCTCCAGGCTGAAGCGGCGGTCCTGCGCCTGGATGGCCTGCGCGGCCTGGGTGAGGGCGGCGATGACGCCGACCGCCTCCGGGGAGCGGACGGGGGTCAGCCTGGCGCCCTCCTCCATGGCCGCGCGGGTCAGCCGTTCGATCAGCCTGTCGGGGACCGGCACGTCGGCGAAGCCCGCGCGGTGGGTGCGGCGCCGCTCGATCTCCACCGGGCCCTCTGTCCAGCCCATCACACGCTTCGCGTCCGGATCAGGGCCGAAGGTCCCCGGCGGCCAGGGCCGTCAGGTGCTCTATCGGCGCGAACGAAGGGACTTTCGCCTCTAACGCGGAGGTGGCACCAGCGGGAAGTTGAGGGTATGCAGCTCGATTCTTCCGGACTTCAGGTGCTCTCCCGCGAGGAGTGTCTCGGCCTGCTGTCCACCACCCCCCTCGGTCGGATCGTGTTCACCGAACATGCCCTGCCGGCCGTGCAGCCGGTCAACTTCCACCTCGACGGCCGGTCCATCGTGATCCGGACCTCGATCGGGTCGAAGCTGGCGGCCGCCACCCGGCACGCCGTGGTGGCCTTCGAGGCCGACGAGTTCGACTCCGAGCTGCGTACCGGCTGGTCCGTCACCGCGGTGGGGCAGGCGCGCGCCGTGACCGACCCGGACGAGATCCACCGGCTGGCGGCGCTGCCGCTGACCACCTGGGCGGTGGGGAACCGGGACCACTACATCGTGGTCGACGCCGAACAGGTGTCCGGCCGGCGCATCCCCCACTGCATCCACTGAGGACGCCGCCTTTGCGCGTTTGATGAATCCAGGAAAAAGCGCGGGATTCATCGCAAGCCATCCGGCAACACTACAGTCAGTAATAGTGACATCACAGTATGCAATCGGGGTGAAGTAATGCGCAAGGTGATCATTCTGACTCTGGCCGTCGCCGCCGCTGCCGCGCTGACAATGGTGGGCCTGGCGGTCCTCAGAGGCGACTCGCGTTCGCCCAAAGCCCGCTAGGTGGGTCTTGGTCCGGGGTCCCGAAGTCCCGCAGTTCGCGTCGCGGGCTGCGGGAAGGCCGTCACTTCCGCATCCCGCACGGCATGCTCCAGCCCTTGAACCAGTGGGCCAGATACCGCTGCATCCGGAACATCTCAGCATGCCGGGCCTCGCGCACCCTCATGGCGAAGCCGGCGGTCTCGGCGTGCTGGGCCCGCCCGGACATCAGCAGTTGCTGGGACATCGTCACCGCCGCCATGTGATGCGGGATCATGTCGCGCAGGAACGCATCGTCCAGCGCGTCACCTGACAACTCGGACAGATCGCGGACCATCGGCTGGTAGGCGGTCGCCGTCGCCGAACGCCCTGGGTACCACTTGTCCAGCCAGGTTCGCATCGTGGCGATGTCGGCGCTCTGCCTTTCGACGATCGAGGCTCCGAGAGCACGCATCTGCGGCCGGTCCGAGCGCCGCAGCTGCCGGGCCGCCGCCACGGCTTCTTGATCGTGAGCCACCATACGGGCCAGGTAGCCGACCTCGTCGGCGACGTTCATGCTGCGCGTCGACCCGTACGGCCCGGTCAGGCTCTGATCCGTCGGCGTGGCGTTCCGCTGCTCGGTGATGACCTCCTGGGCGATGCCGGTGGCCGTTGCGGCAAGGCCGGTCACCGCGACGGCCGCCAACGTGGAACCGGCCGCGATCCCCGCCAATGCCGAACGTTTCATCCCGGCTCCCCGTGTCTGATTCTCCTGCCTTCCCATACTCGGGGGCGGCTCGCCGGATCCGACAGGGCCTTATGCCCCCTACGATCAGGACCAACGTCCTTCCACCGGAGCCGAGCTCACAGGGGGATCCGCCAGCACAGCCGCGTGCCGCCCTCTTCGGGCGTCGTGAGCTCCGCGGTGCCGCGTAGCCGGAGGGCGCGTTCCTCGATGTTGCGCAGGCCGCTGCGGCGTCCCGTCTCCCCCAGGCCGACGCCGTTGTCCGCGACCACGAGTACGAGCGCCGCACCCGCGGCCTCGACGAGGACCTCGGCGCGCGTCGCGCGGGAGTGGCGGACCACGTTGGACAGGGCCTCGCGCAACACGGCCAGCAGATGATCGGCGACCGGCTCGGGCACCAAAGCGTCGATCTGCCCTTCCATGCGCAGGCCCGGCATGAAGCCCAGATGGCCGGCGGCGCCCTCCACCAGCTCCACGATCTGGCCCCGCAGGCTGGGAACGGCCTGCCCGGCGGAGCCCTGCAGCGCGAAGATGGACGAGCGGATCTGGCGGATGGTCCCGTCCAGCTCGTCGATCGCGTGCTGGACCCGCTTGGCCGCCTCCGGCCGCTCCACCAGCCGGATCGTGCTCATCAACGTCATCGCGGTGGCGAACAGCCGCTGGATGACCACATCATGCAGATCCTTGGCGATGCGGTCGCGGTCCTCCAGCAGGCCGAGCCGCTCGGCGTCCCGGCGCGCCTCGGCCAGCTCCAGCGCGATCGCCGCCTGACCGGCGAACGCCTGCAGCACCTGCTCGTCCGCCCCGGTGAACGGCAACCGTCCGGTCCGCTTGGCCAGCACCAGCACCCCTCGCACGTTCGGCGCGTTGCCGAAGGGCACCATCATCACCGGCCCGTAACCCAGCCGCCGCAGCGGCGAGCCGGGGCGCGGGCCGCTCTGCATGTCCGGGTGGGACATCGGCTCGCCCTCGACGAACACGTCCCCCGCGAGCGTCTCCGACACCACGAAGACGGCGCCCAGCAGCTCCTGCGCGCCCTCGCCCTCCGCGAACTCCACGATCAGCGACTGCCTCGACGGCTCCGGCAGGAGCACCTCGACCAGGTCTGCATCGGTCATCGCGAGGGCGGAGTCCGCCACCAGGCTCAGCACCTGACGGGGGTCGGCACCCGACAGCAGGCGCGTGGTCACCTCGGCCGACGCCTGCAGCCAGGTCTCCCGCCGCCGGGACACCTCGTACAGGCGGGCGTTGTCTACGGCGACGCCGGCCGCGGTGGCCAGCGCCACGACGATGGCCTCGTCCTCCTCGTCGAACTCGCCGCCGCCGCGCTTCTCGGTCAGGTAAAGGTTTCCGAAAACCTCCTCGCGCACCCGGATCGGGACGCCGAGGAAGGTGCCCATCGGGGGATGCCCCTGCGGGAAGCCGTATGACTCGGGGTGCTCGGAGATGCGGCCCAGCCTGAGCGGCCGCGCGTCCTTGATCAGCAGGCCGAGCAGGCCCAGGCCGTGCGGCCAGTGCTCGATCCTGGCGATCTCCTCCTCGGTCAGCCCCACCGGGATGAACTGGATGAGCGTGTTCTCGTGGCCGATCACGCCCAGCGCGCCGTAGCTGGCGTCCACCAGCTTGGTCGCGGTCTCCACGATGCGGCACAGCACGGTCTCCAGGTCGAGCTCGCCGCCCACCGACACCACGGCATCGAGCAGTACGTGCACCCGATCCCGAGTGGCCAGCACGGCATTGAGCCGTACCTGCAGCTCGGCCAGCAGCTCGTCGAGCCGCACCTGCGGCGTCACCGGATGGTGCTCGCTCTCCACGTCTTCCAGTGTCGCACCAGGTCAGCCGCGCTGCCTCACGCGGTGCTCGTGGCATCGGATAGCGTCGTAAGTGTGATTCGAGTGTTCCTCGTCGACGATCACGAGGTCGTACGGCGGGGCGTGGCCGCACTGCTGGGATCCGAGGACGACATCGAGGTCATCGGCGAGGCCGGCACGGCCGAGTCCGCGATCGCCCGCATCGGCGCGCTGAAGCCCGACGTGGCGGTGCTGGACGTGCGGCTGCCGGACGGCAGCGGCGTGGACGTGTGCCGCGAGGTGTGTTCGAGGGCGCCGGGGCTGGCGTGCCTGATGTTGACGTCGTTCGCCGACGACGAGGCGCTGTTCGACGCGGTGATGGCCGGGGCGGCCGGCTACGTGCTCAAGCAGATCCACGGCTCCGACCTGGTCGGCGCGGTCCGCACGGTCGCCTCGGGACAGTCGCTGCTCGACCCGCAGACCACCGCCGCCATGCTGCACCGCCTGCGCGAGCAGGCCGCCAGGAAGGATCCCCTCGCCTCGCTCTCGGACCAGGAGCGGCACATCCTCGACCTGATCGGCGAGGGACTGACCAACCGGCAGATCGGCGAGCAGCTGTTCCTGGCGGAGAAGACGGTCAAGAACTACGTGTCCAACGTGCTGGCCAAGCTCAACATGCAGCGCCGCACCCAGGCCGCCGCGATGGCGGCGCGCCTGCGGGACGACCGTCACGAATGACCGGCCCGGTGCCGGAGGTCCTCGCGCCCGAGGAGTGCCTGCGGCTGCTCGCCCGCGGCGGCCTCGGCCGCGTGGCCTTCAACGGCCCGTCCTTCATGGCGTGCATCCTGCGGCGGGAGCACGGGTTCGAGATGGAACATCCCGGTGACCACCTCATGGGCCCTTTCGACGGGGCGGAGACGTCCGGCGACGGCCAGCAGCACGTCGTGAGCCGTGACCATGCCGATCAGCCCGCCGCCGTCGACCACCGGCACGGCGTCGCACCCGGCGTCCAGCATCGCCGCCGCGACCCGGGCCAGCGGGGTGTCCGGGCGTACCACCGGCCTGCGCTCGCACCCGAGCAACATCCGCACCTGACGGCTGGACTGCTCCTGCGGGCCGCCCGACCAGGACGCCGCCACCTGCTCGCGCGTCAGGATGCCGAACACGTGCCGCCCCTCGACGACCGGCAGGTGATGCACGTCGGCGCGGCGCATCAGCTCCCAGGCCATCAACGGTGACTCGTCCGGCTTGACCGCCACCAGGACCCGGCTCATCACCTGCTCGGCGGCCACCGTTTCCACGGTCATGGCCCCTCCTTCACGCCCGGCGATTCAGACCTCCCACCTCAACCTTCGTGACGGCGAGCCCGCCGCGCCCGGGGACGAAGTCCCGAATGAGGGTGACGTTGGTCCTCTTTTCGAGCGACTCAGGTTCCCTACCGCACCACGGCCACGGCGCAGCGGGCGTGGTGGAGCACCCCGTGGCTGACCGAACCCAGCAGCGCCGAGCGGATGACTCCGCGCCCGTGCGAGCCGACCACCGCCAGCGCGGCCTTCGCCGAGGCGGCCACCAGGGCGTCGACCGGGTGGGCGCGCCGCACGTCCTCGATCACCTCCACCCGCGGGTACGCCTGCCTGAACCGGGCGATCCTGGCCGCGACGGCCTGGTTGGCGGCCGCGGTGACGTCGTCGGGGTCGTAGTTGACCTGCGGAGCGTACAGCTGCACCGGCTCCTGCCAGGCGTGGACCGCGCGCAACGGGCTGCCGCGCAGCTCGGCCTGGCGGAAGGCGAACTCGAGCGCGGGCTCGCACTCCGGCGAGTCGTCGACGCCGGCCACCACCTCACCGCGTACGGACTCCTGATCGGGCCGCACCACGACCACCGGGCAGTGCGCCTGACCTGCCACGTGCAGGCTCACGGAGCCGAGCAGTGCCCCCTCGAACCCGCCCAGCCCCCGGCTGCCGATGACGATCTCGGTCGCGTCCTTGGCCTGCTCGCGCAGCGCCACCGCCGCGGGCCCCTCGACGATCTCGGTCGACACCTCGACGTCCAGCTGGCGCTCGCCCGCCAGCTCGGCCGCCTCGGTCACCATCGTCTGCGCCATGCGGTCGAGCACGTCCTGCTCGGGAGAAGCGTGCAACCTCGAAAAACGGTACGAATCACGGTTCACGGCGTGCACGATGCGCAGCGGCTCGTGCCTGCGCTTCGCGTCATCCACCGCCCAGGCCACGGCGGCGCACGACGCCCGGGATCCGTCGACACCTACAATGATCATGTCGGTCCCCCCTCTCCCCCATTGCACCACGCGCGACCTCGCCGCCCCAGGGCCGTAGGTCCCTCATGGACGGGGCCAACGACCCGATCGCCCGATGAGCACGTCAGCCCCGGCAACGCAGGTCCGGCGGGGCGTCGGTGCCCATGTACTGCCGCCAGACGCCGGCGCCGAGGTCCCTGCCGGTCGACGCGCAGGCGATGCCGACCCAGGCGTTCGGGTCGAGCTGCCAGGTGATCAGCACGCCCACGTCGGTGCCGACCCTCTCGGTCGCGGTGACCAGTGTGGCGCCGTCGGCGGAGATGGCCAGGCCGGTCGACGCGGCCTTGGTGCCGGCGGCGGGGAGCGCGAGAGTGCCCATGACGTGGCCGGACTGGAGGTCGATGAGCCGGACGGTGTCCTCGGCGGGCTTCTCGGCGATGAGGTTCTGCCCGCCGACGGCCGGGCCCACGATCGTGTCGGGGGTGCCCTCGATCGTGTCGAGGCGCCGGTCCCCCGAGGCGGTCCAGACCTCCAGGGCGCCTCCTTGCCGCTGGACGAGCAGGCGATCCCCGGCGTAGGCGACGCCCACGGCGTCCGCCCCGGGGATGGTCCGGGAGCGGCCTGTGGCGAGATCGGTGACGATGGTCTTGACGCTTTCGGGCTGGAACGGGGCCGCGTGACGGTCGATCACGGCCGCGTGCCCGGCCTTCGGGTCCAGTGCCGCCGACCCCCGGTGGAACCACGAGGAAGGCGTGCTCTCCGTTGGGGCCATGCTCCTGGGACCGTCCACCTCGCGCAGCACTCGTCCGGTTGCCGCGTCCCGGAAGCGGACGGTGCCGGAGCCGTCCAGCTCGGCCACCTGCCGGCCGTCCGGCAGGTGCCGCAGGAGCACGGGTGGGTCGGCATAGCCGTGCGGGTTCGGGACGGCCGGCCACCTGCCGACGGCCCGGAACCCCTGGGCCCGGGAGAGGATCTTGGCGCTGCCGTCCACGGACATCACGATGAGCCCGTTGCCGTCCCTGTGCCACAGTGCCGCCGTGTATTCAGGGCTGTCCACGAACGAGCCCTTCTCCGACAGGAGGCGGGTGCCGGGCGGGTCAAGCCCTGAGAGGTCCAGCGCCGTTCCCTCGCCGCTGAGGACCGCCGCGGTGCGGCCGTCCGGAGACAGGGCGACGAACGGCTCCGTGCAGGCGTTGCAGGAAGCCGGGATGATCGCTTCCGTCTCGGTCGCGATGCGGGAGCGCCGGCCGAGATCCCACAGGTTCAGCACGTCGCCGGAGGCCGAGAGCAGCCTGGAGCCGTGCCCGAGGAAGGCGAGGGAGTCGCGGGAGATCAGCCCCGCTCCGGTGAGGGTGACGGCTGCGGGCAGGGCCCGGCCCGACACGGCGGTCCGCGAGACGTGGATGCTGGTGCCGACGGCCTTGGCGGCCCATTCGCCGCCGCTGCTGAGTGCCAGTGCCGCCGCCTGATTGCCGGCTCGGGTCCGTGCCTGCCGGTCCGGTTTCTCGATGTCGGGTGTGCCCTGAGACGGCCAGATCGGAAGCGTCGAGGCCCCGTTGGTGTAGCTGAAGGAGCTGCCGTCCGGGGCGAGCGCGGAGGCCAGGTTGTGGACGCCGAAGCCGACCGTGCTCCCGGCGGTCCGGGCCGGCGCCGGGAGGGAGATCCGGGTCCAGGAGCCGTACGCGTCCTCGAAGGCCACCACGCTCGCGTCACCGGAGAAGGCGAGGTCGCTCGGGTCCGCCTGCAGGTCGAGGTCGCGGTGACGGGTCTTTCCCGTGGTCCGGTCCAGGACCCGGAGCGTGCCGGGGACGCCGAACTGCTCGGTCGACGTCGTCACGGCGACGAACCGTCCCGACGGGGAGACTCCCACCGCCGTGGGGTGGTGCCCGGCGGCGACCGCCGGTGCCGCGACCGGCTGCGCGGCCGCCCAGACCCGGACCGTGTCGTGGTCGATCGCGGCGACCGTGTCGCCGCGGGCATCGGCCGCGACCGCGGTGACGGGGCCGGGCAGCCGGCCCAGCCGCCTGGCCGGAGCGGCCGTCGATCCGGCGAGCACCCACTGCTCCACCTGGCCCTGCTTGGTCCCGGAGAGAACGACCCGCTCGTCTGCCGAGCTCGACAGCGCGGAGACGGGCCCGCTCGCCTGCATGCTGCCGGCCAGATGGGGGCTGGCGGTGACGGCCTGGAACAGCGCGGAACGGGTCAGCGAATCGGGATGCAGCCGGTAGGCCCGCACCGCGAACAGCTCGGCGAGCCCGACATCGCTCCCGAGCAGGCTCTGCGAGACCTCGGCCAGCCGATGCGCGGCCGTCAACTGCCGCAGGGCCGCCGCCTCCCGTTGCGACACCACGACCGCGGTGGTGGCGACCGCCGCGACCATGGCGAGGACGACGGTCATGCGGCCGGTGCGTAACCTGCGGGCGTACCGGTCGGCCTGTCTCAGGGTGGTGGCGAATCTCACCTCGCCGGGTTCGGGTGCCTTGGCGACGTCGAGCCGGTTCGCCTCAGGGGCGACGAGCCGCAGCCCCTTGCGGCGGGCCGCGGTCAGCTTGGCGTCCATGTCGCTGACCTTGAGAAGGCGTTCGCCGCCGTCGAGCGCGCCGGTCACCGCGGTACGCGGCCGCAGCCCGTAGAAGAGGCCGCGGAGCCCGGCCAGGCTGGGGCGGCGGGTCGCCGGGTGGCGTACGAGCTCACGCAGGGCGAGCGCGAAGGCCGCGCCGAGTGAGGGGCCTTCGATCCGCGTGGGAGGCACCGGGTCGTCGGACAGGACCAGGCGCCACAGCACGCAGCGCCCCTCGCGCCGAGGCCCGGCCGCGTTCCAGGCGTGGGCCAGCGAGCCGGCGAACTGGCTGTTCGGGCTGCGCACCCCCGCCATCGCCCGTGGATCGGGATACAACCCCGCCGGGCCCGGAGGGAATTCGCGCAGCTCCAGCACGCCGGTGACGCCGTCCTCCACGGCGGCCGGTCCGGCAGGCCCGGCAGTCCGCCCGAACACCACCGGCACCCGGACAGGCCCTCCGCGCGGTCGCGCGCCCGCCATCAGCAGCGCGGCGATCAGGAGGACGCTCCCCGCGCCGGCCGTGCCGCCCTGCCAGTGCCGGATCCACTCGACGACGTTCGCCAGTTGCCTAGCCAGGCGCGGTGGAAGGCCTTCGAGCCCCTTGCCGGACGGCTGCGCGGGCCCGGGAGCGGCGTCCGCCGAGACCAGCCCGCTCCGGCTCCACCCTTCGGCCAACCCGGCCAGCGACCCGTCGTGTCCCCCGTCCTGGCCCTCCGGCGCGCTCAGCGCCCGGCCCAGTAACCACGCGTGGTCGGTGGGGCCCGCGGAGCCGGCCGTGCGGTCCGGCGCCGTCTCGTCGAGCCAGCCGCGCAGGGCCTCACAGCGCTCGTCGTACAGCCAGGACGGATCCGCTCGGACCGCCTCACCGCAGCACTTCCACCACAGCTGCCGTTCGCCGAGCAACTCCTGCACCGCGGCCTGGGGGCTCACCGCGCGCTCAAGGACCTCGTCGAGCAGTACCCGATCCGGGAGTGAACCTGGCCGGGCGCCCGACCGGCGCCAGGGCAGCCGGACCCGCCGCCTGGAGCCCGGCCGCGACCGGGCGTGCTCGGTCCGCTCCCGCTCCTCGGCACTCGTCACGGCAGCTCGCCGTCGATGACCTCGCGCAACTCCTCGCCGGCCGTTTCCCGCACCCGCCGCCAGGCGTCGCGGGTCGCCTCGTTGAGCGCCGCGCGGACCGATTCGGCGACCGCGGCGCTCTCCCAGGTCGTGCTCGGCGTCACCAGAGCGGGAGTGGTGGCCGCCCATCCCGCCGACGTCGTCCCGGCGGTGAAGCCCGGGAGCCTGACCAACGCGGCCGGCGGGCCGAGCCGCCCCCGCACCACAGGCACGATCAGCACCTGCTCGCCGCCGTCCGCCCTGGTGTAGCGGAGCTCGGACACCAGCGGCCGGGCGGCGTCGACGCCGCGCAGCACCAGCTCCAGCCGGTAGTCCGGCCGTTCGCCCCCGTGGCGGCGCACCAGGAACGTGGCCCGGCCGTCGGGGGACGACGCTTCGAGCACCACCGCGTCACCTCCCGCGGCGGTCAGGCCGCCCGCCGCCAGGAGCGGCGGCAGCGCGAACCACCCCGAGGTGAGCCGGGCTGCCGGCCCGGGCCGGGACGCGGCTTGCGGAGCGGACGTGTTCGGAAGGAGGACCGATGGCTTGGGGGGCAGGTCCAGGCCGATGAACGAGGCCCAGAAGCGTTGCCGCAGGGAGTATCCGGCGCGTCCGCGCCCGGCAGGCCGCGGGGGGACGGGCGCCCGTCCGCCGATGAACGATCTCCAGCTGCGCCGGCCGATCGAGGCGGCGCTCATGAGGCGGGTTCCTCACGGGCCGGGAGGACTTCCGGGGAGCCGGCGCCCGGTCCCTCACCCTGCGGCCCTCGGAGGGCTTCGGCCGCCGTCGTCGCCCGGCCCACCTGGGCGAGCAGCGCGGGCGCGGAAGCCCCCACGGTCACGGCCGCGTACACACCGATGACCTCGGCGTGCAGCAGCCACGCGGCCGCGCCACCGAGCGCCACGCGGAAGAGCGCGGCGAGCGAGTCCGCGAGCGGATCGACGAACGCGCCGATGCGGGGCAGCGGAGCGCCTGCCGCCCGCGCCTCATGTCGTGCCCGCTGCCAGGCGTGCAGGCGCCCGAAGGTGACGACGGCCTCGGCGATCAGTCCACCGGCCGCGCCACACGCGGTGGCCTCGATCCACGTCAGCATCGGCTCGCCTGCCTGTCGTCGGACATCACCTCGGGCCCGCTGGTTCATAGGAGAACACGCCGTAGCGAAACAGTCACGGCATTTCGCGAAACAGGCATTCGGCAATGCGGGGCGGCGTGATCGCTGATCACGCCGCCCGATCCCTGGTCAGGTGAGGAAGCTGCCGTAGGGGCCGTTCAGCATGCCGTTCTTCTGTGTCTGGTTGAAGGTGCAGTTGGGGTAGGAGTAGAAGGACGCCGACATGCACGTGCCGTCGGTGGAGGTGGCGTCGGGCAGGCCGAACGCGTGGCCCAGCTCGTGCACCATCCCGCCGTACCAGCGGTTCATCGCGCCGTTGATCCCCGCGGCGCCGTCGGCGTCGTGGCCGCTGAGGATCACCCATCCGTTGCCGCCGCCACCACCGGCGCCGTCGCCTTCGGCGCTGATCTCGCCGACGTTGACCCAGCGGCTGTCCGGTGCGCCGAGACCGAGCTTACGGCGCAGCTCGGCCTGCATGTTGCAGACCGTCCACCAGTACTTCTCCCCGCAGTTCGGCGTGTTCTCGTACCAGGTCCGCGGCTGGTCGCCGTTGACGACCTCGACGACCGGGTTGTTCAGCGTGAACGTCTTGCCCAGCTGCTGCTTGAAGAAGCGCTGCGCCTCCTGCATGACCTTCGCGATGCCGTCCGGGTAGCGCTGGTCGTAGGCCACGTCCGACGGCTTGAGCCAGTAGACGCGCACGGTCCGCGACGGCGGCGGCCCCGACGTCGGGGTCACGGTCGGGGTCACGGTGGGAGTCACGGTGGGAGTCACGGTGGGGGTGGGGGTCACGCTGCCCGTGCAGGTGACGCCGTTGAGCGTGAAGCTGGCCGGCACCGGATTGGTGGAGTTGTTCCACGTGCCGTTGAATCCGAACGAGGCGCTGCCGTTCGTAGGCAGGGAGCCGTTCCAGCCGGCGTTGGCCGCGGTCACCGCACCGCCGCTCTGCGTCACGACGGCGTTCCAGGCCTGGCTGACCGTCTGCGAGGCACCGAAGCTCCAGCGCAGGGTCCAGCTCGTGAGTGGATCACCGAGGTTCTTGATCGCGACGTTGGCGCTGAAGCCGCCGGACCACTGCGAGCCCAAGGTGTAGGTGACCTGGCAGCCGGCCGCGGCGGCGTGCGCCGTGATCGTGCTCGCCACCGCGGCGCCGGCCATGCACACGGCCAGGATCCCGGCGATAAGGCCCCTGCGTAATCCTCGTAAGTGCATCCGCATCCTCCGTATGAGGGGGAGCCCGAAAAAATGTGAACCTTAACACCGAGTACGGTGATGATCCGCCACGACCGTGTCAATGGCCCCCGGCGGAAGGTTGCTACGGACGTGGGGAAATGCTTTTGGGACTCTGAAAGTTTCAGGCCGACAGATGCTCGCGCAGCAGCGCGAAGAACGTGTCGCCGCGCACGATCTCGAACGGCTCCCCCAGCAGGCCCGCGAGCTCGGCGATGTCGGCCGGCGTCCAGTTCCAGGCGTTGACCGCGCCGGCGATGAACAGCGGCGCGCCCCCGTCCCATCCCTCGATGCGCCGTACCAGCGTGTCCCGGTATTCCTGCGCCTTGCCCTGCGGCGAGAGGTTCCCGATCACGGGCAGGCCTCCAGGGTGGATCAGCAGGTCGCCGGTCTCCCACGACTGGATGATGCCGCGCACCGGGGTGTCGCGCCGGTAGGCGGCGACGATGCGCTCGTCGAAGGCCACCCAGCCGTCGCCCTCGGGCTTGCGGTGGTTGTAGGCGTAGACGAGATCCATGCCGGTACGGCGCAGGAAACGGCCACTGAGCTGCGTGTACGCGGCCAGCGCCGCCGCCGGCCAGGACCCCGGGTAGGTGTAGCCGGCGCCGGACGGACCGGCGATGAGCAGGTCGCCGGCCGTGGCGGTGCGCTGGTAGTAGGCCAGCAGGGCGGGCCCGATGTCGGCCAGCAGCGGGCTGACCGTCCAGTTGACCGGCACGCCGCCGCGCTCGGGATGGTCCCAGATCTCGCGCATGCGCCGCTGGCAGTACTGGATGTTGTCGCCCTCGCCGACCGTGAGCGTGAGATAGACCCGGTCGCGTAACCTGGCCGGCGGTCGCGGGCGTACCCGGTCGGAGATCCTGGCGGAGACCCCGGCGTGGACGGTGGCGTTCATGTAGTAGTCGGCGGGCACCACCTCGACGCCGTGCTGCGAGGCCCGGTCGACGCCGCCCCACTCGCCGGCCACGTCGTTGGAGAACCAGCCCGCGTACGGTGTGGCGGGCTCGACCCGGCCGAAGATCTCGTCCAGCAGCTCGCCGGTGCCGCCGCTGGGCGGCAGCCAGAAGACCATGGCCCGGGTGGCCACCGCGTAGTCGCGGAAGTAGGGGAACGGCTCGACCCGGGTGGGCGCGGTCGTGGTGGCCGTGACCAGGTACTGGTTCCACAGGTCCACCTCGACCACCAGTTGCCGGGCGCCGGCCGGGGCGGTGAAGCGGTAGACGAAGTAGTTGCCGCCGTCGGCGAAGCGGTTGCCGTCGCCGCCGATGGCGGAGTTGAGGCCGTCGAAGAGGTAGGGGGCCTCGGCGTCCGTGCCGGGGGTGAACGCCGCGATCTGCGTCCCGTCCGCGCTCGCCTTCACCGAGCCCACGGACGCGCCCCAGCCGTCGTCGCCGAGGGAGTCCTGGAAGCACAGGTAGACGCCGTCCTGGGCGGTCGGCAGCTCCTGGCTGAGGTCGAACGTGCGCACCGCCCGATTGGAGGAGTCGCGCACGCGCTCGCTCTCCCGCGCGAGCTCGCGCCACTGCACGCCGTCCACCCGCACGGTCCTGGTGGGCGGGAGCCCGGCGAGCAGGGCGTGGGTGCAGCGGGGGAACAGCCGGTCGAGCTGCCAGCGGTAGGTGGCCAGGACGTCGGCGGGGTCGAAGCGGCCACGCAGGTCCACGACGGTGCGCAGGCCGTGCGCGGCGGCCTGCTCGGCCGTGGCGGCGACGGCGTCCTCCAGGCCGGCCAAGGTGGTGGCGACGTTGACGGAGTCGGGGACGTCCGGATCGTGCAGGATGGCGCCGCGCACCTCGGCTCGGTAGCGGGCGACCAGGTCGAGGGGGCGGTCGTGGCGGGTGACCGCCGCGCCGGTGCTGGGCAGCCAGCGCTGGTCGTGCCCGGCGGCGTCGTAGGTGAAGTAGAGGCGTGGCCGGCGGCGGTTGACGACGCCCTGCAGGGTGGTCAGGAGCAGCTGGTCGTCGCCGTGGAGGGTGGTGAGGTCGGCGAAGTCGAGGTGGGTGGGACGGCCGAAGTTCGGCAGGAGGGGGGCGGGGCGGGTCCGCGCGGCGGCGGGGTCCTGGAGGGTGAGGCCGAGGCCGCCGGCCGCGAGGACCACGCCGTTCGCCCGGAGGAAACTGCGTCGTGACACCATCAACGATCTCCGCTCCTCGTGGGGGGACAAGGATTGACACCGCTGTCAACTGCCCTCGAACGTAACAACGTGACGGGATGTTGTCCATGGTGTAAAGCACCTCAGCGCTCCCCGAACACCGCCCGGCCGAGGGGCGGGACGGCTCCGCAGGCGCGGAAGAACCACCGGGTGGCCGACCGCTTCAGCGGGTTGCGGACGAGCGCGGCGTCGGTGTTGCGGACGACCTCGCGGACGGTGTCGAACCCCTGGCGCAGCAGGTCCGCCTCGTAGGCGCGCAACGCCCGCGGCAACGGCTGCTCGCCGCGGTCGGCCGCGGTGAGCGCGGCGCAGAGCCGGTGCGCGTCGCGCAGCGCCGCGTTGCCGCCGAGCCCGCCGACCGGGGGCATGTGGTGGACGGCGTCCCCGAGCCCGGTGACGTTGCCCGTCTCCCACGGCCGGAGCGGTTCGGCGGCGCTGAACTCGGTCCGGTAGAGCGTGTCCGGGGTCGAGTCGGCGAGCAGCCGGCGCAGGTCGGGGTGCCAGCCGGCGGTCCGCCGGGCCAGCATCGCCCGCACCGCGGCCGGGTCGGCCTGGGCCTGCGGCGTGAAGTCCGCCGGGAGGGAGTCCCGGTGCGCGATGAACGCCCACAGCACATAATCGTCGTCGTGCGCGTCGGCCAGCAGCCGCTCCGGCTCCAGCCCGAGCGCGCGCACCCGGTCGCCGAGCCTGGCGGTGATCGCCACCGGGTCCTCGCGCCTGCGGAAGATCGCGGTGAACAGGAAGTCCTGGGGTGGCCAGAAGACGTTCATGCCGGCGAGCAGCCGCTCCGGCAACCATCGCCGGTTCTCCTCGGTGAGGAAGAGTTTGCCGGCGACCGCCGTCGCCGGCAGCGTGGTGCGGCCGGCAGCGGGATGGAGCTGCGCCCACACCCGGGAGTTGGCGCCGTCGGCCGCTACGAGCACGTCGGCGGTCGCGGTGGTGCCGTCGGCGAACTTCGCCGTGACCGTCCCGTCGTCCGCCCGGGCGAAGCCGGTGAACTCCTTGCCGAAGCGGACGACGTCGTCCAGGCCGGCCAGCAGGAGCCTGCGCAGGGTGATGCGGCTGACCGCGTGCTGGCCGGTCGCGGGATCCAGCGGGTCCCGGTCCGCGCCGTCCTGGCCGATGCGGACGAGCGTGCGCATCCGTTCGTCGAGGAAGCTGATCCCGGGCCCCGGGTCGCCCGCGGTGGCCACCAGCACCTCCCAGAGGGCGGGCGGTAAGCAGGCGTGCAGGGCGACGCTCCCGGCCGGCTCGATGTTCAGCCGGAAGCCCTGGAGCCGCGAGTCGGCCGTGACGTCCCGTTCGTACACGGTGACGTGCACGCCGGCTCGCTTCAGGCCCTGCGCCAGGCAGAGCCCGCCGATCCCGCCGCCGATCACGGCGACATGCAAACGCCTAGGAGGCATGGGTCTCACCTTTCTGGTAGCGGGCGCGTCAGGGCTGCCCGTCGGTGTCCGCGAGCTCCGCCAGCAGGCGGTCGTGCCAGGTCAGCTCCATCTCGAGCTGCATCAGGGTGTAGTCGAAGGCGACGGCCTCCAGCCTGGTCAGGTACGGTTCGGCCTCGGCGCGCAGGTTGCGCCAGAAGTCGAGCTGCGCGGCGTAGGCGTCGCGCCGCCGCCGGACGGCCGTGCGCAGCTCGTCGCGGCCGATCTCGCCGCTGTGCAGGAGCACCAGCTGGATCGGGTCCGGCCGGAACTTCGTGTCCTCCAGGACGGACCTGATCAGTGAGACCAGCTCGGTCCGGCCCTTGCCGGTGATGCCGTACACCGTGCGGGCGGGCAGGTTGCCTTCCTGCTCGGTGCGAACCACCTCGACGACGCCTTCGTCCGCCATCCGGCGCAGCGCGCCGTACAACGAGCCGGGCTTGACGTCCGCCCACAGCTCGACCCGGTCCATCTGCGCGGCGGCCCGGATCTTGTGCCCGTGCATGGGTCCGCCGTCGGCCAGGGCGCCGAGAATGAAGAGGCGCGTTGCTCGCATATGAGTACTCAAACACGAGTACCTTGCGCGACGCAAGTCGGTCGGCGACTGTCGAGGAGGCCCGGCCAGGATCAGCGCGTCAGGCTCACGTCCGGTGAGGCTGCCGAGCGGGCCCGCCCCGCCGGGGAGCGGCGGCTCCAGCAGGGCGGGCGGGATGGCGGCGAAGGCCCCGATGAGCCACCAGGTGACGGCGAAAGCCCCGATGAGCCACCAGGTGACGGCGAGCGCGACCGGGTGCGGCCGGCCGCCGTTGAGCGGTCCGCGCCCTACAGCCCCTGGACCAGGGCCACGATCACCGAGGTCAGCGCGACCGGCCCCATCACGGCCACCGTCACCACGGTCGCGTTGCGGCCGGGCAGGAGGCGGGCGAGGGTGCGCGAGGCGACCTGCCGCACCACGCCCGCGCCGGGCAGCACGAACAACCCCAGCGTGAACGCGCCGGCGGCCAGGGACTCCGCGTGGCTGGCGCTCAACCGGCCGGACAAGTGCAGGAGGCTCGCGACGACGATGCCGAACGCCAGCGACAGGAACAGGTGGCCCACCGCGACGAGCGCGGCCCGGCCGAACGGCTGCCGGGTCTCGGCGAAATAGTGATCGCCGGCGCGCAAGGCCAGCGAGAGGGCCGCCGCCACCAGGCCCACGGCGACCGGCATGACGACGGTCGCCGCCACCAGCGTCACGAGCACCAGCACCCCGACGAACCCGCTGCCGGCCAGGAACCGCTTGAGCTCGAAAGGCTGCGCGGGAGGCGGAGCCGGACGGGGTTGCTTCGGCCGGCCGGCCTGGAGGGTCGGCGCCGGGGCGGGCACGTAGGGCGGCGGCTGCTCCTCCTGGCGGCTCGGGGCGTATTGGACCGGCGGGAGCAGGTCGGAGACGATGTCCATGGTCAGCGTGCCGCTTGCGGGCCGCTTGGCACCGTCGGGGCGGCCCGCCGGATCGAGCGCCCTGGCCATCCGCAGCAGCTCCGCCGCGCCGGGCCGCGCCGCCGGATCGACCTGCATCGCCCGGCTCAGCCAGGCTCGCAGCCACTTCGGCGCCTTGTCGATCTGCGCCCGCCCCTCCATGGTGTTGAAGCAGATCGCCTCGAACGTCCCCGTCCCGAACGGCGGCAGCCCCGTGGCCGCGAAGAACACCGTCGAGGCCAGCGCGTGCACGTCGGCCGCCTGGGTGATCTGCGAGTCACGGATGATCTCCGGCGCCAGGTAGCCAGGCGTGCCGACGAACATCCCGGTCTGCGTCAGCCGGGCCGCGTCCACCAGGTGCGCGATGCCGAAGTCGATGACCAGCGGCTCGCCGTCGACCAGCATGACGTTGGCCGGCTTGAGGTCCCGGTGGATCACGTCGGCCGCGTGGATGTCCACCAACGCCTGGCACAGCCCTTGGGCGAGCCTGACGACCTCGCGCGCCTCCAGCGGGCCGTCGGCCAGCACGGTGTCCTCCAGCGTGCGGCCCGCGGCGAAGCGGGTCACCACGTAGGGGCGGTTGCCCGCCAGCTCGGCGTCGATCACCTCGGCGACGTACCGGCTGCGCACCCGCCGCATCGTCTCCACCTCGCGGAACAGCCGGTCGCGCGACTTGAGATCGGCGGCCACGTGCGGGTGCAGCACCTTGATCGCGACCTGGCGGCCCGAGCCGTCGAGACCGAGGTGGGCCACCCCCATGCCACCCTCGCCGATCTTCCCGAGCACCCGGTAAGGGCCGAGATGCTCGTGCGTCTGCGTGCTCATTCCCGACGTCATCCTCCGTGTTTCCCCCGGAACGCCGCGCTTCCGTACGCGCCGGCCCCGACATTCTCCCGCAGCGTTTCCCCCGAGATGCACAGTAAGCGAAGATCGGCCCGAGCGCGGCGCTCCCGGCGGTTTCAGGTGGAGGCGCGGTGAATGACGTGCGGGGACAACGAGGCCGGCGTCAGGCGCGGCTTGCGGCCCGACAGGTTCGCCACGACCGCGTCGGCCAGGGAGCGGCCCACCTTCTCCAGGTCGAAGGCGATCGTGGTGAGCGGCGGGTCGGCCGCCTGGGCGAGGGGGATGTCGTCGGTGCCGATGACCGCCAGATCGCCGGGGGCGGTGAGCCCGGCGCGGCGCATGCCTCCCGGGCAAGGACTCGCGCTGGTGGCCTCGCGCGTGAACGCCCTACTCGACACCGCCGGAGTCGACCGCGGGAAGGTGCTCGGGGTGGGGCTGGCGACGTACGGACCGCAGGACCGGCGGGCGGGCGTGCTGCTGACCCACCAGCCGACCCCCGAATGGTTCGGCCACCCGGTCGCGCCGCGCCTGTCGGAGATGCTGGGCCTGCCGGTGCTGCTCGACAACGACGCGGCGGCCGCGGCGATCGGGGAGTACTGGCTGGGCGCGGTGGAGACACCCGCGTTCGGGTGCGTCTACATGGCCAGCGGGATCGGCGGGGGCGTCGTCGTCGACGGCGAGTTGTACCGGGGCAGCTCCTCCAACGGCGTCGAGATCGGCCACATCACCGTCGACCTCGACGGCGGGCCGTGCGGCTGCGGCAACTACGGCTGCCTCGGCAACTACGCGGACCCCACCGCGGTGGTCAAGCAGGCGCTGGAGGCATCGCCCCTCGGCGCGCGGCTGGGGCTCGACCCCGCCGGCACCGACGTCATGGCCGCCTTCTGCCGCATCGCGACCGCGGCCCAGGCCGGAGACCCGGCGGCACGTACCCTCATCGAGCGCTCCGCCCGCCACCTGGGCACCGCCGCCGTCACCATGGCGAGCCTGTTCGACCTCGACACGATCGTGCTCGCCGGGCCCAGCCTCGCCGCGGCGGCCCCGATCTACCAGTCGGTGGTCCAGGAGGAGGTGCGGCGGCGCACCTTCGCCCGGCGCGCGCACCCGGTGCGCGTGGTCACCTCCGTCAGCGGCTCGGACGCGGCCGCGATCGGCGGTGCCGTGCTCGTGCTGCAGGGCGGGCTGGCCTGCCTGGAACTGGCCGCCACGCCTTGATTAATATGATTACTTTTTGTTGCAGGCGGTTCGGCCATGGCATGATTCCGGCATGGAGGAGATCGCAAGGGCCGGCGCCCACGACCGCGTGGTCGTCAGTCTCGGCACGGCCATCGTCAACGGCGTCATCGCCCCCGACGAGGACCTCGACGTGACGGCGCTGCAGGAGCGGTTCGGGGTGAGCAGGACGGCGGTGCGCGAGGCGCTGCGCGTGCTCGCCGCCAAGGGGCTGGTGGGCGCGCGGCCCCGGCGCGGCACGTTCGTCGCGCCGCGCGAGCAGTGGGCGCTGCTCGACGCCGACGTGCTGCGCTGGCGTTTCGCCGCCCAGGTCGACGAGGTGTTCCTGGACGAGCTGGGCGAGGTGCGCCTGACGATCGAGCCCGCGGTGGCGCGCATGGCCGCGCTGCGGCGTACCGACCGGGATCTGGCCGCGCTCGAGGACGCCCTGACCGCCATGCGCGAGGCCGCCGGCCGGCCGACCGGCGACCAGGTCGAGGCCGACCTGGAATTCCACCACGCCCTGCTGCGCGCGGCGCACAACGAGCTGATGGCCCGGATGGCGACCGCGATCGAGGCCGGGTTGCGGCTGCGTGACCAGTTCGTGCCCGCGACCCTCACCAGCGAGTCCGCCGACAAGCACGCCGAGGTCCTGCTGGCCGTCCGCCGGCAGCGCCCGAAGGCGGCCGAGACCGCGATGCGAGCGCTCATCGAGCGCTCGATCGCGGACGTCGACATCGCCAAGAAGGTCCACGCCGAACAGGCCGACCGCCGGTGCTAGCCGGCGGGGTTCCAGCCGTCGCCGCCGGCCAGGTACTTCTGGGGTGTGTAGTTCGCCGCCTGCGCGTCGCTGAGCTGCGGGCGGTTGGCGTTGGTGGTCGCGCCGGCGCCGTTGTTCCGATATTCGAGGAAGCGGGCGTTCTTCCAGGAGTTCGATGACATGTCCGTCCACGGCTGGGCGGTCGCGATCGTCGCGCTCAGCGTCGACTCCCGGTAGAGCACCTGCGCGTCGGGGCGCCACGGCCGCCCGAGGGTGGTCACGTTGTTCGCGGCGCCGGCGATGCGCGACTTGTAGAACAGGAAGCCGTACGTCTTGGCCGCCGCCGTGCTGGCCGCGGTGACGGGACCGCCCGTGATGCGCTTCTCGTAGATGTCGCAGCTGTGGAAGACGATCGTGCCGCCGCCGAAGATGAAGTCGACGGTGCCCTCGACGTAGGAGTTCTTGACGTACGCGCGGGCCGAGTCGTTGACGAGGAGGGTGTCCTGGTCGCCCAGGACGCGGACGTTCGTCAGGGTCGTGCGGTCGCCGTCCAGCCGCAGCGCGACGGCCTGCGCGCCGCTGGGGACGGTGCTCTCGTCGAGGTCGTTGGAGATCGTCAGGTTGGTGGCGGCGGCGTCGCGTGCCGAGATCAGCGCGGTGTAGCTGCCGGAGGTGCCGTGCGTGTAGGCCGAGCGGTTGTTCACGATGAGGGTTTGCGACGGTGACGAGCCCAGGCCCTGCAGCGTCACGTACGGCTTGTTGACGGTGACGATCTCCCGGTAGGTGCCCGGCTTGATGGTGATCACCACTGGGCTGCCGTTGCCGGCCGGGACCGCGTCGATCGCCGCCTGCACCGTCCGGTAGCGGCCGGTGCCGTCGGACGCCACCGTCGGGGTGGCCGAGCCGGAGACGGAGTTGACGGACCATTGCATGCGGGCGACGTCGGAGCAGGTCTCCTGGACGATCGGGTTGTTGCCCGCCGTGGAGCCGTCCTTGTCACTCACGCACAGCCCGGTCGCGACGCTCTTCACCAGGTACTTGCCCGAGGTGGAGGAGGGCGTGAAGGTCCACTGCTGGTTGGTCTTGCCGCCGTCGCCGCAGCCCCACTGCTGCAACTGCGTACCGGAGACCGTGGACGCGCCCGGCACGTCGACGCACCGGCCGCTGCCGCCGTTGACCAGATTGAACGCACTC
>NZ_JBIEIS010000076.1:0-37749 GCF_043496855.1 Nonomuraea sp. JJY05 | reverse complement strand
TCTTGGCGAGGGTGGTCTTGCCGGAGCCGTTCTCGCCGACGAAGGCGATGACCTCGCCGCGTTTGATCTCGATGGAGACCTCGCGCAGGGCGGGCTCTTCGGCGCCGGGGTAGGTGAAGGTGATGTCGGTGGCCGTGACGCGTTCGAAGCTCTCGGGCACCGACGCCTCGCGCGCGGTGGGGACGCGGCGTTCGGCGTCGGCGCAGAACTCCAGGAAGTCGGTGAAGTACAGGCCCTCTTCGTAGAGGCGGTTGGTGGCGTACATCAGGTTGGACAGCGACGACTGGGCGGACCTGATCGCCAGGACCGCGGTGCCGGCCACCGCCAGCGGGATCGCCGCCAGGGCCAGGAGCACGCCGAGGGCGACGTAGACGAGGGCGGAGCCGAGGCCGCCGAGGGCCTCGCCGACCAGGCGGGCGAAGGTCTGGCGCCGGGCGAGCTTGAGCAGGACCTCCTGCTCGGCCCTGGCCACGGCGTCGTACATGCGCAGCAGGAAGCCGCGCATGGTGAACGAGCGCACCTCCGCCGCCGGCTCGCGGTTGGCCAGCAGCTCCGCGATGATCCACTTGCGGCGGTTGGCGGGGATGAGGGCGTAGAGGGTCGTGTAGCGCATCTTCGCGCTGCGGACCGCCGCCCAGGCGTCGGGCAGCACCGCCAGCAGGAGGAGCGGGAGCAGCACCGGATGGAGCACGCCCAGGACGCCGGCCACGGCGGCGATGCCGACCGCGGCCGTGACCACGTCGATGGCCGAGGTCACCACCGAGTCGGCCATGGCCACGCCGCGTAGTCTGGCCCGCTGCAACGCGTCGTGGAACTCGGGGTCGTCGTAGGCCACGAGCTCCACCCGGCTGGTCAGCCCGTACAGGCGCTCCTCCGTCAGCCGGCTCACCTGGGGGTCGAGGCGGGCCTGCGCCCAGCCCGCGCCGGCCTGCACGCCGGTGCGGAGCGTCGCGGCCACCCCGACCAGGACGAGGCTGGGCAGCGCGGCCACCACGCGATCGGGGGTGGGGCCCTCGCTGAACAGGGCCGTCAGCACGCCGGTGGTCGCCAGCAGGCCGAAGGCCGGGAAGACGCCACCGAGCAGGTTGAGCGTGATCGTGGCGGGGGTGTCGCGCGGGCCGGCCCGCCAGGCCATGCGCATCGCCTGTGCCACCAGCGACGGCAGCCGCCTGGCGATGGTCAGGAACCCGACCTCCGCCAGCTTGTCCTGATGGGCGTGCCAGTCGGAGAAGGAGATCTCACCGAGTTCGAGCGGCTCATCGGCCATGACTCGAGTGTGCCCACGGGCACTGACAGATCTCCACCGATTATGTCTGGGCGCGTGGCGTAGTTGGTGACACACTCACAGTGATGCTGCGATTCGCCGACTTCAGCGACCTGCCGGCCGAGCCGAACGCGTTCGTGGGCCGGGAGTCCGATCTCGATGAGCTCGTCCATCTGATGCGCGTCTCCCGGGCCGTGACCCTCTGCGGCGCAGGGGGCATCGGGAAGACCCGGCTGGCGCTGCGGCTCGCGGCCAGAATCGGCCCCGACCACCCGGGTGGCGTGTGGCTGATCGAGCTGGCCGACCTGGAGAAGGGCGAGCTGAGAGGGTACGTCGCCGCCGCGCTCGGCATCGCGGGCGACCTCGCCGAGTCGATCGCGGGCCGGCGCGCGCTCCTGGTGCTCGACAACTGCGAGCCGGTGATCGGGGAGTGCGCGGAGCTGTGCCGTGACCTGCTCGGGGCCTGTCCCGGACTCACCGTGCTGGCCACCAGCAGGGAGCCGCTGCGCGTGCCCGGCGAGACCGTGTGGCGGGTGCCGCCCCTGTCCGTGGACGCGCCGGCGGGCGGGCCGTCAGGCGGGTCGGTGGACAAGCCGGCGGGTGGGTCGATGGGCGGGTCGTCGGGCGGGTCGGTGGACAAGCCGGCGGGTGGGTCGATGGGCGGGTCGTCGGGCGGGGAGGAGAGCGAGGCCGTGCGGCTGTTCGTGGCCAGGGCCACCGCCGCCCGACCCGACTTCGAGCTGACCGACGAGACCCGGCCGCTGGTCACGGAGCTGTGCCAGGCGCTCGACGGCCTGCCGCTGGCGATCGAGCTGGCCGCCGCCATGGTGCGGGTCCTGTCCGTCCGCCAGCTCGTCGAGCGGCTGGACGACCGGTTCAGGCTGCTGGCGGGCGGCGCGCGCACGGCTCCGGCCCGGCACCGCACGCTTCGGGCCGCGGTGGACTGGAGCTACCGGCTGCTCTCCCCGCAGGAACGGCTGCTGCTGCGCCGCACGGCGGCTTTCCGCTCCTCGTGGACGCTCGACCTGGCCGAGGCGGTCTGCTCGGGGCCCGGGCTGCCCGAGGAGGACGTGCTGCTCAGGCTGTGCGATCTGGTGGACAAGTCGCTGGTCGCGCTCGACGGGGAGATCGCCGGTCAGGCGCGCTACCGGCTGCTGGAGACCGTACGGGACTACGCGCTGGAGCAACTCGCCGAGTCCGGCGAGGAGACGGAGCTGCGGCGCAGGCACCTGACGGCGCTGGCCGCGATGGCGAGCGGGTTCAAGGAGGCGATCGCGCCGGGAGCGCGCACGTCGTGGCCGGTGATCGAGCGGTACGTGAACCTGTTCGACGCGCTCAAGGTCGAGGTCGGCTCGGCCTGCGACTGGTCGATCGCCATCGGCCTGCCGGAGACCGCGCTGGGCCTGCTGACCGACCTGCGCTACCTGCTGGTCGGCAGCGGCAGGAAGCTCGACATGGCCGAGCGGCTCGACCGGCTGCTGGCCCTCGACGTCCCGCAGGTGCGGCCGGCGCTGCGCGGCCAGGCCACGATCCTGCGCGGCGAGCTGGCGCTGGCGGCCGGCGACCTCGAACTGGCCACGTGGTGCACCCGCGCCGGACTCGATCTGTGCAGGGCCGCCGACGACGCATACGGCGAGGCCGTCGGCACGATCGTGCTGGCCCAGCTCACCGGCAGGCCCGACACCCTGGCCCGCGCGCTGGAGCTGGCCAGGCGCTCCGGCGACCTCATCCTGGAGTCGCTGGCCCAGGGCACCCGGGCGCAGTTCGGCCTGCACCACGGCCGGCTGCGGGAGGCGCAGCGCGGTTTCGAGGAGGTGCTGGCGATCAACGAGGGGCTCGACAACCACGTCGGCCAGTCCTTCGCCCACATCGGGCTCGCCCAGGTCGCCAGGCGCTCGGGAGACCTCGCGACGGCCAAGCGGCACTACGAGGCAGGGCTGAGCCTGCTGCGGCACGTGGACGCCAGGCAGCAGATCGTGAGCTGCCTGGCCGGGCTCGGCAAGGTGGCGCTCGACCAGGGCGACCTGGTGGAGGCCAGGGCCAGGTTCACCGAGGCGCTGGTGCTCAGCCGCGACGCGGGGCTGCGCGCCGGCATCGCCAGGCGGCTGGAGGAGTGGGCGGTCCTGGTCTCCGCCGAGGGCGACCACCGGCGCGCGGTCCTGCTGGCCGCCGCCTCGGTGGCGCTGCGCAGCCGCCAGCCGGACGCGCGTACGGAGGACGTCCTGCGACCCGCGCGGATCGGGCTGGGCGAGGCCGTGGTCGGCATGTTGTGGGCCGAGGGCGCGGGGATGACCGCCGAGCAGGCCGTGGCGTGCGCCCTGGACGGCGCGCTGCCCGAACGCCCCGCCGAGCCGGTCCTGCCGGTCAACCAGGACAGCAGGCTCACGGCCAGGGAGCGCGAGATCGCCGAGCTGATCGCCAGAGGGCTCAGCAACCGGGCCATCGCCGACGAACTGGTCATCAGCCCGGCGACCGCCGCCCGCCACGTGGCCAACATCCTGTCCAAGCTGGGCTTCTCCACACGTACACAGATTGCCGCATGGGTGATCGAGAGCCGCTGATCCGCGTACCTCTCTACACATCCCGGAGCCTGCCGGTTTACATCGTCGAATGGCCATGTCAGCGCATGTGCGGCACCCGTCTGCACACCTACCGTTGCTAAGTGTGATCGGCCGCACCGCCTTCCACCCTTGGCGGTGCGGCCGGTCCCTCGGGGACGTCACGCGTCCGCGCGGAGCTGGGCCTCCTCGGAGGGGTGGAGGTCCGGTTCCGGGCGCGTGGCAGCGGGCTCGAGTCGCGCAGGGCTCGGGCCCGCCCGCGGGAATGCACATCTGCCTACATACATCGGTGGATGCTGTGCATGCCCGGCGGCCGTACGTTGGCGGTCATGAAGCCTGCCGCCTCGACCACCGGGACCGTGATCCACGAGGTGTTCCGCCGGGCGTACGAGCGCGGGGAGCGGCCGGCGCTCGTCGATCTGCGCGGCGGCCACGTCTACGGCTACCGCAGGCTGGTGACCGAGGTGACCAGGGCGGCCTCGGGGCTCGTACGCAGGGGCGCGCGGCGCGACCAGGTGGTGGGCGTGCACGTCTCGACGGCCGGCGCGCAGACGCTGGCCGTGCACACCGTGCTCGCGGCGGGAGGCGTGGCGGCGCCGATCGACCCCGCGCTCGGGGCCGGGGAGATGGCCGCGTGGCTGCGGGAGTGCGACGCGCGCACCTTGATCACCACTCCTGACCTGGCGGAGACGGCGGTGCGGGCGGCCGACGAGTCGCGGGTGCGCCAGGTCGTCTCGCTGGGTACGGCGCTCGACACGATCGACTTCCGCGGCCTGCTCACGCTGGAGCCCACCCCGCTGCCCGCGCTCGACGCCAAGCGCCAGGACGCGCTGCTGACGGCGGACGGCCGCCGGATGTCCCACGCCGGCCTGCTGTCCAGGATGGCGGAGCTCGACCTGTCCGTGGGCCTGGCCGAGTCCGACGTCGTGCTGACCACGTGGCCGCCCGACGGCCGGTGCGACCTGGTCGCCCTGGTCGGCCTGGGCGTGTCCAAGGGCGCGCTGGTGGTGGCCGCGGGCGGCATCGATCCACCCGGCACGAGCTACGACTTCAGCGTCACGGTGGTGACCAACCCCGAGGGCGGGCTCGAGCGCGTCCGCTGAGTATGCGGAGCTGTTATCCGCCCATCCCTTGACGCCGCGCGGCGGGAAGTGGGTAGATGGCCGTTGGTTGACAACGTTGTCAAATCACCAACTTCGGGGGCTTCGAAGGGATGGTGTGCGATGCGACGGTGGTTAGCGACCGTCTCGATCTCGATCGTGAGCGCGTTGAGCCTGGTGGCCTGCGGTGGCGGCGGAGGGGGACAGACGTCCCAGTCGCCGGCGGCGAGTGGCGGCGGCGGGGAGAAGAAACAGGTTGAGGTCTTCTCCTGGTGGACCGGCCCCGGTGAGGCCGACGGCCTCCAGGCGATGAAGAAGATCTTCGAGCAGCAGAATCCGAACTACACATTCTTCGACGCCGCCGTGGCGGGCGGCTCCGGTGACAAGGCCAAGGCGCTGCTCCAGTCGAAGCTCCAGGCCAACACCCCGCCCGACACCTTCCAGGGACACGCGGGCGCCGAACTGCAGGGCTACATCAAGGCCGGCAACCTGGAGGACCTGACCTTCCTCTATGACGAGCTGAAGCTGAAGGACGTCTTCCCCCCGCAGCTCGTCGAGCAGATCAGCGTCGACGGCAAGATCTACTCGGTGCCGGTGAACATCCACCGCTCCAACGTGCTGTGGTTCAACCCGGCGGTGCTCAAGGACGCCGGCGTGGCCGCCGCGCCCAAGACGATCGACGAGTTCATCGCGGCCCTGGAGAAGGTCAAGGCCAAGGGCAAGATCCCGCTGTCGATCGGCTCCGAGTGGACCGTCACCCACCTGATGGAGAACGTGCTGCTCGGCTCGATGGGCACCGACGCCTACAACGCGCTGTTCAAGCCGGGCGCCGACTGGAACAGCCCGCAGGTGACCAAGGCGCTCGAGAGCTTCGCCAAGATCATGTCGTACGCGGGCGACCCGCAGGACGACTGGCAGCCGGCCGCCAAGCAGGTCGCCGACGGCGAGGCCGCGTTCAACATCATGGGCGACTGGGCGTACGGCTACTTCCACAACCCGCCGGAGGGCGGCCTGGGCAAGACGTCGAAGACGGACTTCGACTGGGCGCCGGCTCCCGGGACCGAGGGCACGTACATGTGGCTGTCCGACAGCTTCACCCTCCCCAAGGGCGCGAAGAACCGTGACGGCGCCGTCGCCTGGCTGAAGGTCGCGGCCGGCAAGGAGGGCCAGGACGCCTTCAACCCCAAGAAGGGCTCCATCCCCGCCCGCAAGGACGCCGACCAGGCCCTCTACACCGACTACCTGGCCGACGCGCTGAAGGACTGGTCGAGCAACAAGCTCGCCGGGTCGATCCAGCACGGCGTCTCGGTCAACCAGCCGTGGCTGGCGGCGATCACCGAGTCGGTCGGCCTGTTCATCGGCAGCAAGGACGTCAAGGCCCTGCAGCAGGGGCTCGCCGACGCGGCCAAGTCCAACGCTCAGTAGCGAGGTGCGGCGGGCGTCACCCGGCGCCCGCCGCGCCCGTGGGAGGGAATGCTTGTGAGGCGGGCACGCACGTGGCTGCCCGGATTCCTCCTCGTCACGCCGTCGATCATCCTGATCGGCGTCTTCGTGTACGGCATGCTCGGTTGGAACTTCCGGCTGGCCATGACCGACAAGCACGATGAGGTGTCCGAGGGGAAGTTCGTGGGGCTGCGGAACTTCATCGACATCTGGGACCAGCCGCGGTGGCACCTCTCGGTGAACCACGCGATCGTCTTCACGATCGTGTTCGTGCTGGGCGCGCTCCTGCTCGGGTGGCTGCTGGCGTTCCTCATGGAGAAGGGGATCAGGGGCGAGGGGACGTTCCGGGCGATCTACCTGTTCCCGATGGCCATCTCGTTCGTCGCGACCGGCATCGTGTGGCGGTGGCTGATGAACTCGGGGACGGGGGAGCGGGCGGTCGGCCTGAACCGGCTGTTCGACTGGATCGGGCTGCCACAGTGGCAGTGGTTCAGGGATCCGGACTGGGGGATGGCCGCGATGGCGATCCCCGCAATCTGGCAGATGTCTGGATATGTCATGGCGTTGTTCTTGGCGGGCTTCCGCGGCGTGCCCGAGGAGCTGCGGGAGGCCGCGCGGGTGGACGGCTGCACGGAGTGGGGCGTCTACCGGCACGTGGTGCTGC
The DNA here is from genome assembly GCF_043496855.1 of Nonomuraea sp. JJY05. NCBI lineage: Bacteria > Bacillati > Actinomycetota > Actinomycetes > Streptosporangiales > Streptosporangiaceae > Nonomuraea > Nonomuraea sp. JJY05. The sequence continues at coordinate 30,720 of NZ_JBIEIS010000076.1, read as the reverse complement.
CCCTGCTGCGGCCGGTCACCCTGTCCGCGCTGATCATCCTGGGGCACATCTCGCTCAAGGTGTTCGACCTGATCGTGGCGGTGTCGGGAAAGCAGATCATCACGGACGTGCCCGCGGTGTTCATGTGGGTGGCGGTGTTCGACTCGCACGATCCGGCCAAGGGCGCCACGATCGCCTCGTACATCGTGCTGAGCGTGGCGGTCTTCGTGATCCCGTACCTGGTCTGGTCCGTGCGTAAGGAGAGGCGCTCATGACGGCGGTGGTCACGCGCCGGGCGGTCTTCCCGTGGGTGCGGTTCGGGCTGCTGATCCTCTTTGTGGTGATCTTCCTGATCCCCATCTACGTGCTGCTCGTCACCAGCTTCAAGCCGCTCACCGAGGCCGATCCCGGCCAGGCGTGGAACCTGCCGCGGACGTGGACGACCGAGGCGTGGCAGGTGGCCTGGGAGAAGCTGGCCCCGGGCCTGTGGAACAGCGTGCTGCTGGCCGTGCCGGGCTCGCTGCTGTCGTGCGCGCTCGGCTCCATGAACGGCTACGTGCTGTCCAAGTGGCGCTTCCCCGGGGCGGACGTGCTGTTCACGCTGTTCCTGTTCGGCATGTTCATCCCGTACCAGGGAGTCATGATCCCGCTGGTGCAGCTGCTCGTGGGGCTGAACGAGCTGACCGGGCTGCAGGGCGTCTTCTACGGCGGCATCCCCGGGCTGGTGCTGGCCCACGTCGTGTACGGGATCCCGATCTGCACGCTGATCTTCCGCAACTACTACGTCACGATCCCCGACGAGCTGATCGAGGCCTCCCGGGTGGACGGGGCGGGCATGCTGAGGGCGTACTGGTCGGTGGTGCTGCCGGTGTCGGCGCCCGCGATCGCGGTGGTCGTCATCTGGCAGTTCACCTCGCTCTGGAACGACTTCCTGTTCGCCGTCTTCCTGACGGGGCCGACGAGCTGGCCCACCACCGTGATGCTGAACAACATCGCCGGTGCGCAGGCCACCCCGTACAGCCAGCAGATGGCGGCGGCCATCCTGTCGTCGATCCCGACGATGCTGATCTACGTCCTGCTGGGCAGGTTCTTCATGCGCGGGCTGATGGCGGGAGCGCTCAAGGGGTAGCCCCCGTCACCGCTCTCGGCGGGGCGGGGGGTGTCAGGCGGTGGCCACGTGGGACAGGGGCTCGCCGCGCACGTAGCGGGCCACGTCGGCGGCCACGATCGAGGCCGCCTTCACGGCCGTCTGCTTGCTGGCTCCGGCCAGGTGCGGAGTCATGATCAGGTTCGGGGTCGTGAGCAGGCGCGAGCCGGCGGGGATGGGCTCCTCAGGAAAGACGTCCATGGCGGCCCCGAACAGGTGGCCCGACTCCAGGGCGTCGCACACGGCGTCGTAGTCGACCAGCGCGCCCCTGGCGCAGTTGACCAGGACCGAGCCGCGCGGCATGGAGGCGATCTCGGCCGCGCCGATCATGCCGTTGGTCTCGGGGGTGGCGCGGGCGTGCAGGGAGACGAAGTGGGAGCGCCGGAGCAGCTCGTCCAGCTCCACCCGGCCGGGCACGTCCACGTACGGGTCGTAGACCAGGACCTCCGCGCCGAAGCCTTCGAGCATGCGGGCCACGCGGCGGCCGATGGCGCCGTAGCCGACCAGGCCGACCGTGTTGCCGTCCAGCTCGGGGCCGACGTTGTCGTACATGTAGTAGTCGCCCCGCCACACACCCCCCGCCAGATCCGCGTGCGTCTGGGGGATCCTGCGGGTGGCGGCCAGCAGCATGGCCAGGGTGTGCTCGGCGGTGGCCACCGCGTTGCGGCCGGGCGCGAACGTCACCGCCACGCCCGCCGCCGTGGCCGCCTCCAGGTTGGCGTTGACGGGACCGCCCCGGCTCACGCAGAACAGCCGCAGGTCGGGAGAGGCGTCCAGGACACGCTTGGTCAAAGGAGCCATCTGGGTCACGCAGACCTCGACGCCGCGTAGCGCCTCGATCAGCTCGTCCTCCACGTCCGAGGCCTCGTCCACCTCGCCCACCCGGCCGAACGGCTCGACCGGCCACGGCAGCGTGAGCTCGCTGATGTCCAACTCGCCGGGGACCTCACGCCTGAGCGCGTCGATGAGCAGGCGGTTCTGGACGAAGTGGTCGCCCGCGGCAAGCACTCGGATGGTCAACGAACGGCTCCAATCGGGGAGTTGTACTGCAGCATCGCGGCCCGCCGCCCGGTACGCAGGCGCAGCTCGGTCAGGGCACAGTTGTCCAGGCGCGGGAACAGCCGCCGGTACTCGCCGAGCGGCACCCCGATCAGGCGGCACAGGGCGAGCCTGATGGCGGTCGTGTGCGCGACCACCAGCACGCGCCCGCCGGGATGGGCGGCGGCGATGTCGTCGAGGGCGGCCACGAACCGGTCGGCGGCCAGGTGCGGGTCCTCGCCGCCGGGCAGCGGGTGCGCGGCCGGGTCGGACTCGAACGCGGCGCGTGCCTCGGGGAAGCGGGCCGCCATCTCGGCCGAGGTCAGGCCCTCGCCCTCGCCGAAGTCCAGCTCGCGCAGCCTCGGGTCGGTACGGAGCTCCACCCCCGCCTTGTCGGCGCCGGCCGCGGCGGTGATCCGGGCCCGGCTGAGCGTGGAGGCCCACACGGCCGCCAGAGCCGCCTGACCGGCCCATTCGGCCAGCTGGGCGGCCTGGGCCTGGCCGCGCGGGGTCAGCTCGATGTCGCTGACCCCCGCGTAGCGGTTCTCGGCGTGCCAGACGGTCTCGCCGTGGCGGACCAGGACGAGGTCGGTCATCGGGCGGTCCTCTCGCGTGCGTGCCGGGCGGGGGCCGGGTCGAGCCAGCCGCGCCCTTCCAGCTCGGTGACGAAGCGCAGGTAGGGCTCCGTGAGGTCGGCTCCCGACGGGTCGACGACGGCGCGGGTCCTGATCATCCGTTCGGGGTCGCCGCCCGCCAGGACGGCCATGCCCAGGGCGGGCTCGGCGTTCTCCCGCAGCGTCACGGGACGTCCCAGGACGTCCGCCCTGAGCCGGGTCCAGTACGCGCTGCGGGTGGCGCCGCCGGTCAGGATGATCTCGCCGTCCACGGGGGCGCCGAGAAGGTCGAGGTAGTCGAAGCAGAGGCGCTCGACGAAGGCCGCGCCGAGCAGGATCGCCGCGTAGCGTTCGACGTCGTCGGCCGGGCTGCCGAGCGTGAACCCCTCGGCGCCGGGGGCGTCGAACGGGAAGCGCTCGCCCCGCGAGACCAGCGGGTACGTGACGCTCGCGGGCGGTCCCGGGCGGTCGGCGGCCTGGGCGCTCAGCGCGTCGAGGTCGCGGCCGGGCAGGTCGCGGGAGAGCACGCCGGCGCCGGTGCTGGACGCGCCGCCCGGCAGCCACGAGCCGTCCGGCGCGCGGTGCGAGTAGACGACGCCGAGCGGGTCGTGGATCAGCTCCTTCGTCACGCCCTTGAGCACCAGCGTCGTGCCCAGCACCGAGTTCCAGCTGCCGACCCGGGTGGCGCCCGCGCCGAGCTGGGCCGCGCACCCGTCGGTGGTCCCGGCGATCACGGGCGTGCCCGCGGGGATGCCGGTCTCCTCGGCGGCGGCCGCGCAGACCACGCCCAGGCGGGCGCCGGGCCGTACGACCTCGGGGAGCATGTCCGCGGGCACGTCCAGGGCGTCCAGCACCTCGGACGGCCAGCGCTCCTCGATGAGGTCCACGCCGGTCTTGAGCGCGTTGCTGAGGTCGGTGGCCACCTCGTGGCCGACGAGGCGCCGGTTGACGAAGTCGTTCTGGTGCGCGAGCCGCGCCCCGGCGGGGGCGTCCTGGAGCAGCCACAGGAGCTTGGGCAGCGCCCAGTTGGGCTGCATGCGCCGGTAGCCGAGCCGCTCCCACACGCGGGCGCCGGCCTCGTTGGCGCGCGTGGCGTCCGCGCGCCGGTCGTCGTACATGAGCGCGGGCGTCAGCGCCCGGCCGTCAGGGCCGGTGAGCAGGATCGTTCCAGACGTGGCGGCCACGGCCACGCCCGCGACCTGCTCGGGCGGCACGTCGCGCAGCGCCTCGCGGGTGGCGGCGGCCAGCTCGCGCCACCACTGCTCGGGGTCCTGCTCGTGGCGGGGCCCGTCGCGGTGACTGGTCAGCGGCCGGCTCGCCGTGCCGAGCACCTGCCCGTCCCCGGCGACGGCCATCGCCCGCACGCTCTGGGTCCCGAGATCGATGCCTACCCAAACGCTCATGTACGGCCCCTCATCTCGGCCAGCAGCGGCCAGGAGACCGCGTTCGCCTGGCGCAGAGCCAGGAAGTCGTCGAACAGCCGGCTGTACAACGCCTGGTTGGCGGGCCTGGGCTCGAGCGCGTCGCGCATCCGTACATGCTGCGAGGCCGCCGTGGCGATGGACGGAGCGGCGCCGGTGGCGGCCAGTCCCACCAGGTACGCGCCCCGAGCGCCCACCTCGGCGTCCGCCGGGCGGCGCACGGGCAGCCCCGTGATGTCGGCGATCAGCTGGAGCCAGACGGTGCTGTTCGAGCCGCCGCCGCACACGCGCAGCTCCGTCGGCGCCGCACGGGTGGCGGCCAGGCAGTCGCGGATGACCATTGTCAGTCCTTCGAGCACTGCCCGCGCCATGTCCTCGCGGCGGTGCTCGAACGACATGCCCAGCAGCGACCCCCTGGCCAGCGGGTCGGAGAACGGCGCCCGCTCACCGGCGGGCGACATGTACGGCAGGAATGTCAGCCCGCGCGCGCCCGGCTCGCTCAGCAGGGCCAGGTCGCCCAGCTCGGCCGGCCCGCTCAGCCCCATCATGCGGCACGTCCACTGCACCACCTCGGTGCCCGCGAACGTGGGGAAGGCCCGCAGGTAGCCGCCGGTCAGCGCGATCGTGATCCCGATCGGCTCGCCCTCCAGATCGGCCGAGTCGACGATGACCTCGGTGCAGAGCGTGGTGCCGAGGATGCCGCACGCCTGCCCGGCCCGCACCGCGCCCGCGCCCAGCGCCGTGGCGGCGATGTCGTACGGGGCCATCACGACCGGCGTCCCAGCGGGCAGCCCCACCGCGGAGGCCGCGTCCCGGGACAGCTCGGCGACGTGGCCGGAGCGGATCGGAGGCAGCAGCCGCTCCGCCCACTCCGTCCCGAACAGGCTCAGCAGCGAGGGAGAGTAGGCCCGCGCCCGCAGGTCCATGAACGGCGCGGAGGCGTCGGACTCGTCGGCCACCAGCTCCCCGGTCATCCGCGCGAAGATCCAGCCGCCGCAGGTGAGCATGGCGCTCGACCGCTCCAGCCGCTCAGGGTCGTTCGTGCGCAGCCAGGTCAGGATCGCGTGCGGCAGCCCGGAGGCGGCCGACGAGCCGTTGAGCCGGAACGCCTCGGCCGCCGTCCCGGACCGGGTCCAGGCGTCCACGGCCGAGGCCGCCCTGGCGTCGTTCCAGAGGATCGCGGGCCCGGTCGGCTCGCCGTCGGGGCCGACCAGCCAGCAGCCGTCGCCCTGGGCCGTCACGGCCACGAAATCGACCCTGTCGCCAGTCGGGCCCACCTGGGCGGCGACCTCGCGCACGGTGGCGGCGACCGCGTCCCAGACGGCGTTCATGTCCTGCTCGGCGTGGCCGGGCAGGGGCCTGGAGACCACGGTCTCCCGCCGGGCGACGAACGCCTCCGCGCCCTCGGCGTCGTATCCGACCGCCTTGATGACCGTGGTGCCCGCGTCCACGCAGATGATCGCCATCAGGCCCTGCCGTGGGAGGTCCTCGACCGGCGCGACACGGAGTCGACGATCACGGCGAGCAGCAGGACCGCGCCGGTGACCACGAACCTGATCGACGAGTCGAGGTTGAGCAGGGTCAGACCGCTGGAAATGGACTGGATGACGATGATCCCGAGCAGCGCGCCGAACGCGGTGCCGCGCCCGCCGAACAGGCTCGTCCCGCCGATCACGGCCGCCGCGATGGCGTTGAGGTTGACGTCGCCGCCACCGCTGGACTGGTTGGCCGCCGCGAGCCTGGCCGCGGCCAGGATGCCGCCGACCGCGGCGAACGTCGAGCAGAGCACGAACACCGAGGTGTAGACGGCCCTGACGTTGATGCCGGCCCGGCGGGCGGCCTCCACGTTGCCGCCGACGGCGTAGACGGCCCGGCCCCACTTCGTCCGCGACAGCAGGTAGTGCATGATCAGCACGAGTCCCACGAAGAAGACGAACATCCAGCCCACGCCGCGCGTCTGGCCCAGGTACCAGACCACGAAGGCCAGCACGACCAGCAGCGCCACGCTCCTGACGGCCAGCGTGGACACGCTCCGGGCCGACAGCCCGGCCTTGCGCCGCTCCTGGGCGTGCAGGTAGCCGGTGACGAACAGCCAGACGGCCGCGACGACCGCGAACGTGTACGACAGCCAGGCCGGCACGAAGTCGAGCTGCGCGAAGTTCACCAGGCCCGAGTCGAAGGGCAGGTTGATCGACCCCTTGGTGCCCAGCACGTACAGCTGGAGCCCGAGGAAGGCGAGCAGGCCGGCCAGCGTGATCACGAAGCTCGGCACCCCGAACCGGTTGAACAGCTGCCCGTACAGCCAGCCGATGACCGCGCCCATGATCACCGCAGCGGCGATGGCCAGCCAGACCGGCAGCCCCTGGCCCACGAACAGCACCGCGAGCACCGCTCCCGACAGCCCGCTGACCGAGCCGACGGACAGGTCGATCTGGCCCACCAGCAGCACGCAGACGATGCCGAGCGAGATGATGCCGACGGCGGCGGACTCCAGGGTGAGGTTCACCAGGTTCGCGCTGGACAGGAAGATCGGGTTCAGGACCTGCAGGACCGTCCAGATGACCACGAGCCCGACCACGACGGGGATGACGCCCAGGTCGCCGCCGCGGGCCCGCTCGACCACGTCGGCGAGCGCGCCCCGCAGGCCGTCACGGTCCTGCAGCCGCTCGTCCTGCCGGTCCGTCGTCACTGTGCTCATGAGCCATTCCCCCTCTGCGCACGCCGGGACACCACGTTGTCGGTGGCGCCGGTGATGGCGGCGATGATGTCCTCGGTGGAGACCTGGTCCACGTCGAACACGCCGTTGTTGCGGCCGAGCCGCAGCACCGCGACGGTGTCGGCGACGGCCTTCACGTCGGCCATGTTGTGGCTGATCATGATGACGCCCAGGCCGTTCTCGCGCAGCCGCTCGACCAGGTTGAGCACCTCGGCCGTCTGTGCCACGCCCAGCGCGGCGGTCGGCTCGTCGAGGATGATGACCTTCGGGTCGCCGAGCAGCGACCTGGCGATGGCCACCGTCTGCCGCTGGCCGCCCGACAGCGCCGCGACCGGCACCCGTACGCTCGGGATCTTCGCGGAGAGCTGGCGCAGCAGCTCCCACGAGCGGGTCTCCATGGCCACGTCGTTGAGGCGCAGCGGGCGGATCTCCTGGCCGAGGAACAGGTTCTGGATCACGTTGAGGTTCTCGCAGAGCGCGAGGTCCTGGAAGACCGTGGCGATGCCGAGCTTGTGCGCGGCGGCCGGGGTGGGGATGTGGACCTCGTTCCCCTCGAACGTGATCGTGCCGCCGTCCGGCGGGTGCACGCCCGAGAGGATCTTGACCAGGGTCGACTTGCCCGCGCCGTTGTCTCCCACGACGGCGACGACCTGGCCGGCGGCGACGTCGAGGTCGATGTCGGTCAGCGCCGCCACCGCGCCGAAGGTCTTGCTGATCCCGCGCAGAGAGAGGACGTTCATCACTTGATTCCGAGCTCGGCGCAGCCCTTGGCGTATTCACCGGTGCAGGCGTCGGCGGCCTTCATGATGCCGCTGTCGAACAGCACTTCCTTGATGTTCTCCTTGGTCACCACCGTGGGCACGAACAGCTCCGACGGGGTGTTGTAGAGCGTGGACTTGCCCGCGGGCTTCTTGCCCTGCATGAACTCCCACGCCACGTTCGCGGAGGCCTCGGCCACGATCTTGATCGGCTTGGAGATCGTGTTGTACTGGTCGCCCGCGATGATGCGCTGGGCGGCGGCCAGCTCGGCGTCGTTGCCGGTGACCGGCGGCACCTTCACGCCCGCGGCCTTGAACGCGGCGATCGAGCCGCCGCCGGTGCCGTCGTTGGCCGCGACCACGCCGACGATCTGGTCCTTGAACTGCGTGATCTGGCCGCTGACCCAGGTCTGGGCCTTCTCCGGCTGCCAGTCGGGGGTGTCGTACTCGGCCAGCAGCTTGAACCCGCTCGGGTCGACCGCGCTGTGGATGCCCTTCTTGATCAGGCCGGCCGCCGCGTCCGTGGGCGAGCCGTTGACCTGGAGGATCCCGCCCTTGGCGTTCTCCTTCTTCAGGTGGTCGACCAGGGACTGGGCGATCATGGCGCCGATCTTCTCGTTGTCGAACGAGATGTAGTAGTCGGCGGGCGTGGCCGGGATCGGCCGGTCGTAGGCGATGACCGCCACCTGCTGCGACTGGGCCGTCTTGACGATGGTGGCCGCGGCGGCGGAGTCGACCGGGTCGAGCACGATGGCCTTGACGCCCTGGGCGAGCGCGGAGTTGGCCTGTTGCTGCTGCTTGGCGGCGTCGGAGTCGGCGTTCTGGTAGATGACCTCGCAGGTCGGGCAGAGCTGCTTCATCTTGGCCTCGAACAGCGGCTTGTCCGCCAGCTCGTACCGGGTCGAGGCGAGGTCGGGCATGAGGAAGGCGACCTTGGCGTTCTGGACGGCGCCGCTGCCGCCGCCACTGGTGTCCCCGCCGGTCGAGCCGGAGCCGGAGCCGCACGCGGCCAGCACCGAGCCTGCGAGCACTGCCACTGCGGCGAACGCGGAGGTCCGCATCTTAGCTCTGTTCACGGGATTCTTTCCTCACTTGCTACCGGGATTCATGACGCACTGCCCCCGAAACAGGACAATGCCCTCACGACCAGGCACATCCTGTGGTGCGGCTCACGGTAGCGCGGGTGCTGAAACTTTGTCCAGCAAAAATGTTCAGAGCTGGCGGGCAGCGGCCACCAGGCCCTCTGCCGTCGGAACATCCGTGACGAGCTGGTTGAAGTAGCCGCCCTTGGCGCCCGCGACGATGGACAGCACCTTCTCGGCGCCCACCGCGACCGCGATCGTGGTGGGGATGCGGCGCAGCTCCTCAAGCTTCGTGGCGACCAGGCGCTCGCTGCCCGGGTACGTGACGGGCTCGCCGTCGCGGTCGTAGACGCGCATGCACACGTCGCCCACGGCCTGGCGCAGGCTGTCGGCGTCGCGCGGCATGAGGGCGGGCGTCATCTGCCGCATCAGCGGGGCCGAGCCCACGCCGACGAGGGCGCACTTGGCGTGCGCCCACAGGTCCATGACCCGGCGCACGGACGGCTCGTGCTGCAGCGAGTAGAACAGCTCGGGGCCGGGCAGCGCGGGCGCGTAGAGGTAGGCGGGCACGCCGCCGACGCGTTCGGCCAGGATTCGGGTGGTCTCGTTGGTCTGGAACCAGGGCTGCGGCTCCTCCTGGCCGCCCACCGCGGGCGCGATCGTGACACCCGGATACTGGCCGAGCCCCTCGCGGGCGCACTCGTAGACCGTGGTGCCGGAGGAGACGAGCACGACGTCGCCGGACTCCAGCCCGACCGCCGCCAGCGCGCGGGTCACGGCGGGGGCCAGCCACGGGCCCAGGGTGGGGCCGCTGACCTTGGGGACCAGGTAGACGCGCTGCAGATCGAGCGCCTGTGCCACCTCGGCGGCCAGCGGGCCGTCCTCGAGCGCGGCCGGCCGGTGCACCTTGATCTCGACGATGCCCTGCTTGCGGGCCTCGGTGAGCAGCCGGCTCACGGTCGCCCTGGAGACGCCGAGCCGCTGGGCGATGTCGCCCTGGGTGGCCTCCTCCATGTAGTACTGCTGGGCCGCCGCGTACATCAGCTCAAGCGGGAACCTGGCCTGCGTCTCGGGTGCGACGTCGGCGGCATTCATGCGCGCGCTCCTGTGAACATTTTTGCTGAACCGATGCGCAAACGACTATAGGCGGTGATGTCCCCGGGGGCCACTGCCGCGTTCTCCGCTGGAAAGGCTAGCCGTCGTGACGTTCTCCAGACAGGGCTACTACTCTGCGCTTACGCTCGACTGCGAAAAGTGATACGGGGGACAGGGGAGGGGCAATGTCCAAAGGGATGTTGGTCGCGGTGGCAGTCGGTCTGGTGGCCGGGAACATGGCGCCGCCCGCCGTGGCGGCGGCCACGGTTCTGCGCTGCGACACCTACGTGCACGCGCAGGACAACGACCTCGGCATCGCGTCCTGCACCAACCCCACGGGCCAGACCTGGAAGTTCCGGGCCGTGGTGGTCTGCGGCCGGGCACCCGACGTCGTCGGCGAGTGGGTGACGCTCCCGCCGGGCGCGTCGGGGGAGTCTCGGGGATACTGCGGCGGCATCTTCACCAGCGGCGTGGGCGCCGTGGGCGTGGACGAGCGGGTCGTCTGACCGGTCAGCCCGGCGGGGGGAGCTCGCCTGAGCCGCGGGCGATGAGCCGTACGGGCAGCTCGATGTGCTCAGGCGGCCCGGCGTCGCCGCGCAGGCGGCGGAAGAGCAGCTCGGCCGCCACCCGCCCCATCCACGCCGGGTCCTGCGCCACCACGCTCACCCCCGGGGTCAGCAGGTCGGCCAGCTCGAAGTCGTCGAACCCCACCAGCGCCACCCGGCGCCCCGCCAGCGCGCGCAGCGCCGTCACGGTGTAGCGGCCGTTGCCCGTGAACAGCGCGGAGGGCGGATCGTCCAGGGCGGACATGCGGGCCAGGTCCGCGCGTACGCCCTCCAGCGAGGGCGGCCGCATCGACACCAGCCGCTCGTCGAACAGCCCCCCGAGCGCCTGCCGGTAGCCGTTGAGCCGCTCGGCCGCGGTGAAGATCCCCGGGTCGTCGCCGAGGAAGGCGATCCTGCGGTGGCCGTGGCCCATGAGGTGGCGGATCGCCTCCCCGGCCCCGCCCAGGTTGTCGGCGAGCACCGTGTCCACGTCGATGCCCACGCCCGGCGGCCGGTCGGCGAACACCACCGGCGTGCCGGCCTCCAGCTCGGGCCGCAGGTACGTGTGGTCCTCGCCGGCGGGCACCACGATCAGCCCGTCCACCCGCCGCGCGCAGAACGTCTCGACCAGCTCGCGCTCCCTGAGCGGCTCCTCGCTCGACGAGCCGCTCAGCAGCAGGCAGCCGTGCTCGATGACGACGTCCTCGACGGCCCGGCTCAGGCCCGAGTAGAACGGGTCCGCCACGTCCTCGATGACCAGCCCGACCGTGGCGGTCCTGCCCCTGCGCAGCACCGCCGCGCTCTCGTTGCGGCTGTAGCCCAGCCGCTCGATGGCCGCGCGCACCCGCTCGGCCGTGGCCGGGTGGACGCCGGGCTCGCCGTTCACGACGCGCGAGACGGTCTTGAGCGCCACGCCCGCCGCCGAGGCGACGTCCTTCATCGTCGGTCTCACGCCAGGATCATTCCTCACCTGGACCAGGCAGACAACGTTGTCAGGGGTTATGCGAGAGTGGTTCCCTATGTCGTTGAGATCTGCCGTGCTGGTGATCGGGTTCGTACTGGCCGCGCTCAACCTGCGCCCCGCCATCGCGGGTGTCTCCCCGCTCCTCGACGAGATCATGAAGGACGTGGGCCTGTCGCCCGCGGGTGGCGGCGCCGTCACCACCGTCATGGTGGTCTGCCTCGGGGTGTTCGGGCCGGTCACGCCGCTGCTCGCGCGGCGCTTCGGGCTCGACCGCACGCTGCTGGCCGGGCTGCTGGTCATCGCGGCGGGAGTGACGCTGCGCGGCCTCGACGGCGCGCCGATGCTCTACCTCGGCTCCGCCCTCGCCGCCACGGCGATCGCCGTCATGAACGTCTCCATGCCCGCCGTCGTCAAGGAGCACTTCCCCACCCGGGTCAACCTGCTGACCGGCGTGTACGTCGCCTCGGTGGTGGCCGGCGCCACCCTGGCCTCCGGGCTGGTCATCCCCGTCGAGCACGCCACCGGGTACGGCTGGCGCGGCGTCTCCGCGCTGCTCGCCGTGCCCGCCCTGCTGGCCGCGCTGCTCTGGCTGCCCCAGGCGCTGCGCAAGCAGAGCGGGGCGCAGAACGGGCCCAGGCCGTTCGGAGCGGTGATCAGGAGCCCCGTGACCTGGTCCGTGACCGCCCTCATGGGCCTGCAGTCGCTCACCTTCTACGTCATGCTGGCCTGGCTGCCGACGATCTTCCTGGAGGCCGGGCTGCCCGCCGACCAGGCCGGCTACCTGCTCAGCCTGACGAACCTGGTCCAGGTCGTCACCTCGCTGGCGATCCCCGTGCTGGCGGGCCGGCGGGCCTCGCAGGTGCCGTACGTGGTCGGCGCCGGCGTGCTGACCGTGCTCGGCTACCTCGGCATGCTGCTGGCCCCCACGGCCGCGCCCTGGCTGTGGATGATCGTGCTGGGCATCGGCCAGGGCGCCTCGTTCGCGCTCGCACTGCTGATCATCGCGCTGCGGCCCGCCGATCCGGCCACCGTGACCGCGCTGTCGGCCGTGGCGCAGTCGGTGGGGTACGTGATCGCGGCGCTGGGGCCGTTCCTGTTCGGGTTCCTCAGGGAGGTCTCCGGCGGCTGGACGGTGCCGCTGCTGGCGGGGCTGGGGGTGCTCGTGGTGCAGATCGCGGCTGGGTGGTTCGCGGGTCGGCCTGCTACCTTAGGTAAGGCTAACCTTTAGGGGGATTCAGGGTGCTGACCGAGACGCTCCAGCGGGTCGCCGACGCGCGTGGCGGGGTGCTGGGCGTCGAGCCTCGCCTGGTCATCGAGCCCGACAGCACCTGGACGCCGGTCGCCGAGCTGCTGCGGGAGCCGTACGCGGCGCTGCTCGGGCTGATCGACGAGACGGCCGCGCGCTGGAACGCGCCACGCCACGTCGGCGCGGCGCTGTTCTGGAAGACCTACGGCTACTGGCACACGATGCCCATGGCGCTCGGCTGGGCGCTGGACGGGCGGGTGCCGATCATGCGGCCGGCGGACACGTACTTCAAGGTGTCGGACGCCGGGGTGACGATCGCGGCCACGCGGGTGAGCTGGTCCGAAGGGGCCGCCGCGATCCGCGAGGCGCTCGCCGAGTCGCAGGCGCCCCTGGTGCGGGCCATCGGGGCGGTGGCGAAGGTGGGCGAGCGGACGCTGTGGGGATCCACGGCGGAGGCGCTCGCCCATCCGCTGACGTCGATCGTGCCGGGCGACTACATGCGGCTGCTGAAGGAGATCGGCCCCCCGGTCGACGGGCTGATCGAGCCCGCCGGCGACGGCTACTTCCGCAGGACCTGCTGCCTGTGGATCACACTGCCCGACGTCGAGCCCTGCGGAAGCTGCTGCGTGCTCAGGCCACCACCGCGTCGTCCAGCGGCCTGAGCTCGTCGGCGTAGCTCACCGAGACGCGGCGCATGACGCCGGTGCCGTCGATGGAGTACTGGCCGAGCCGCCACAGCGGCGGCGAGTAGGCGTGGATGGAGACGCTCTCGTCCACCGCGCCGTTGAGCCGGTGGATGTGGTCGGGTCCGAACGAGAACGACTGCCCCTCCGTGACCACGGTCTCCAGGTGCTCGCCGCCGATGCGCGGGTTGCACTCCAGGAGCGCGCCCTGCACCACGTGGACGGCGCCGGAGGAGATGTCGTGGTCGTGCCAGCCGGTGTCGTCCTCGGGGCGCCAGCAGAGCAGCCAGACGTCCACGTACGCGTCGCGGTAGAGCGAGGCGTAGTGCCTGCCGCCGTCCTCGGGGAACTCCACCTGGTCCCGCCACTCCTCTGGGCGGGCGGCCAGCTCGTTCACCAGGTCGCGCAGTTCGCGACGGTCGAGCGTGCGCTCGGGCAACCGGGCACAGGTGCCCCCGTCCTGGATCTGCGTAGTGCTCACGTACGAGTCTCCCTTCTGCTGCTCATGGCCTTCACTCCGTGAAGGCGGCTCGGTCGCTTCGGAGCCGTTGCCTTCCCTCGTCGCTCTGGTCGCTGCGCTCCCGCCGCTCCTCAGTCCAGGCAACGGCGCTCCCTCGCGAGTAGTCGACGGGGGTTGACGACCCGGATGGCGTGGCCGGCGGCCGCGCCGAGTCCGGGTTCGGGTGCGGTGGCGTAGGGGGCGTCGGAGCCGTTGACGACGACGTCGATGCCCAGCTCGCGGACGATCGCGTCGATCGCCCGCGGGCCGTAGGAGGAGGTCTCCACGAAGAAGTCGGGATCGACCAGGCCGCGGCTGCCGCCGCCCCTGGCGATCAGGCGCTCGGAGTGCAGCGGGGCCAGCCCCGCGAGGAGGGCGAAGCAGACGCGCAGCTCGGGGTGCCTGGGGCGGACGACGGCGTGGAAGTAGTGCCAGGCGGCGTGCATCTGCTGGACGTACGGCACCACGGCGGGCCACCAGGGCGGCGTCCCCGGGGCCTTCGCGGCCGGGCCGGGGTGGACGAAGAGCGGGAGGTCCAGGTCCGTCAGCACCTCGAGCAGGCCGTCGTCGGGCACGGCCGTCGCGGGGATCTGCAGCCCCGCGAAGCCGCGGCCGAGGTCCCGGGCCAGGCGCTCGGGGTCGGGCCGGCTGAGGCACGTGGACGCCCAGGCCCCGAACGGCTCGCCCAGCACGAGCGCGCCGTCGTGGTAGGCGTCGATGACCGGCCAGGACTCCTCCGGCGGCAGGAACTCGATGCCCAGCGGGCTGGACGGCGACACCAGTGCCAGCTCCAGGCCGGTGGTGTCGCGGTGCTCGAGGTCCTGGGGGTCGATCTCGTACGGGGGCTCGTCGTCGAGGATCAATGTCCAGCCGTCGACATAGGGAGGGGAGGAGCGGACGCGCAGGGCGTCGACGAGCGGGCGCGTCCAGACATGCTGATGGACGTCGATGCTCACGGCCTCCTCCTTCCCCTATTCCCTACTAACATTACATGTAACCCGCGCCACCTTGCGACACTGAACTGTGAAGCGTTTCAGTGATACGGTTCAGTGAACCGCTTCACAAGCCCGTTGTCAACGGGCTTCGGGCGCCGCGGCCACAGCCCGGAAACGCCGGCCAGCTCGGTCTGCCGCTCGGCGGGTTCGGGGGCAAAGCGGACAATCGGCTGGCAGGAATCGGTTCTGTCGGTGCGAGCGAATAGGCTGGCTTAATGCCTCGCAAGAGAGCCACGATCCGGGAGGTGGCTCAGGCCACGGGCCTGTCACCGGCAGCCGTCTCGTATGCGCTGCGCGGCCTGCAGGTCTCCGAGGAGACCATGGAGCGCGTCCGCGCGGCGGCGGCCGAGCTGGGTTACGAGGCCGATCCCATCGCCAGGGCCCTGGCCAGCGGGCGCACCGGCATGATCGGCCTGCTGTGCGGCTCGCTGGAGGACCTGTGGCAGCAGTCCCTCGCGGTCGGCATCAGCCGGGGGCTGCGGGAGAAAGATCGCTATGCCCTGATTCTCGACGCGGTGGGGGATCCCGCCCGCGAGCGGGCCTTCGCCCAGCGGCTGCGCGACCAGCGCGTCGACGGGCTGATCGTCCAGCCGATCGATCCGGCGGCGGCGTTCTGGCGTGAGTTGTGCGAGTCGCTGCCGGTGGTCGCGATCGGCGACTCGATCGCGGGCACGGCCGGGGAGGTCGTCTTCGACAACCGGCGCGGCGTGACGCTGGCGCTGGAGCACCTTCGCGCGCTGGGCCACCGCCGCATCGCCGTCCTCACCCCCACCCGGGCCAGCACTCCCGACCGGCCCGCCGACGTCCACGTCACCGCCGAGGCCGACCGGCTGGGGCTGGACATCGTCGTCGCCACCGCCCCGCACGGGCTGGCGGGGGCCACCGCCGCGGCGCGCGAGCTGCTGGCGGGGCAGGGGCCGAGCGCGGTGTTCTGCTTCGCCGACTCGATCGCTTACGGGGTTTACGCCGCCGCTCAGGAGCTGGGGCTGGCCGTTCCCGAGGACGTGTCGGTCATGGGGTATGACGATCACCCGATGTCGGGGCTGCTCACGCCTGGTCTCACGACCGTCGATTGGGACATCGACGGGATCGTCAAGGCTGCGGTCCGCCTCATCTCGGCCGCGGCGGACGGAGGCACCCGGCGGCGGCGCGTCGTCCAGGCGCCCACCCTCCGCGAGCGGGGATCGGTCGCCCGCGTGCCGTAGCGGCTCCCGGCATCGGGCACCCTCGGCGTCGGGCATCCCCGGCACTGCGCACCCCTTCGGCATCGGATGCCCCGGCACCGGGAAGGCGTGCGCCCAGTGACGGCGTCGGTGGCCGTGTCGCGCGGTTGGCGTGGCTCTTTCCTTGCCGCACGCCCGCACACCGGCACGTCCGCACGCCCGTACCCCGGCGCCCCCGCACACCGGTACCCCCGTACCCCGCGTCCGCCGGCCGCGGGGGTGCGGGGATGTCGCGTGGGGTGGGTCAGGGTGGGGGGTGGGGGGTCAGGGCGTGGCGGGAGGTGGTGAGGTCGTCGGTGAGGGGGCGGTCCGGGGTGGGGGTGTTGAGGGCGCGGAGGGCGGCGGTGCGCTCGCAGGCCAGGACGATCTCCAGGGGCTCCAGGCAGCGCAGGGCGTTGCGGGCCGCCTGGGTGGCGAAGCCCGCGTGGTCCTCCGTGCCCAGGGAGATCACCGCCGTGCCCGTCGTCACCGGCGTCGCGAGGAGGCGGAGCTCGGCCAGGGCGTCCTGGGCCACGTACTCCAGGATCAGCGCCCCCGACGACCCAGGGCGGTCGGCGAGGAAGGGGTGGTGGCCGGTGTAGGCGGGGTCCATGAGGGTGGCCAGGCGGGCGGCGCTGAGCTGGGCCGTCTGTACGAGCGCGGCGCGCAGCCCGTCGAGCGCCAGCGCCAGCGGGGCCGAGTGGAAGTTGCCGTTGTGCCAGGCCAGGGAGCCGGAGATGAGAGGGTTCTCGGCGGCGGCGTTGAGGTCGATCTCGATGGCGGTCGTGGCGCGGTCGAGGGCGTCCATGGCGGCCCCGTGCACCTGGGCGAAGGCGCGGTAGCCGTACGGGTCCTGCACGCGGGTCGCCAGCTCCTGGGTGAGCAGGCCGCGCAGGCGGGCGGCCACGGCGGCCTGGCCGGGGTGTTGGCGGGCCTCCTGTACGGCGGCCGCCAGCGGCTCGGCCGAGGCGCCCACGGCGGTGAACGACATCGCCGCCACGTCGATGACGGCCTCCAGGAGGAGACGGAGGCGGTGGCAGGCGATGGCGGCGTCGGCCAGCGTGGCGGCTCCGGAGCTGATGAACGGCAGCGCGTCCTCAGGGGCGAAGGAAAAGCGCGGCGTCCCCGAAGGGAGCAGGGACTCGGAAGAGGGTGGGGGTTCGTGGTGCCAGGGGAGTTCGCCGAGCAGGCACAGGGCCGTGGTGGCGAGGGCGCCGAGGTCGCCGGTGCCGATGGCCCCGTACGTCTGGATCGGCGGGGTGAACCCGCCGTTGATCGCCTCGGCCAGCACCGGCAGGACGGCCGGGTCGATGCCGGAGCCGCCGGCGAGGAGCTGGTTGAGCCGGACCACGAGCATGGCCCGGGCGCGGGCCGGCGGGATCAGCGGGCCGGCGCCGCACACGTGGCTGCGGAGCAGGTCGAGGCCGGGTTTGTCGAGGATGACGCCTCTGTTGGCGCCCACGCCGGTGCTCCGCCCGTAAACGGGGCCCGTGAGCTCCTGAGCGGTGGCCCACGCGGCCCGGGCCCGATCCAGAGAGGCGATCGTGACCCGGGCACCGCCGTACGCAGCCTCGTGGACCTGCGCGCAGGTCAGGCCGGCACCGTCGAGCTCCACCGGCGGTTCAGTCGCCGTCGGGAATGAACAGGCCCAGCAGCCAGCTCACCACGCTGATGATGATCGCGCCCCAGAAGGCCGCCGGGTAGAAGTTGTCGACGTGGAAGGGGATGTCGAGCTGGCTTGAGATCCAGCTCGTCAGCAGCAGCATGGCCGCGTTGATCACGAGGAGGAACAGGCCCAGCGTCAGGACGATGATCGCGCATCCGAGGGCCTTGACGATGGGCTTGACGATCGCGTTCACGATGCCGAAGATCAACGCCACGATCAGCAGCACGCCCCAGTATTTGGCGGAGTTGGCGGAGGTGCTGACCTCGATGCCGGGGACCAGTTGGATGGCCACCCAGAGGGCCGCCGCCGCGGCGATGGTTCTGATGATGAATCTCACGCTGCTTGATCCTCCCACTTGAGATCGGCACTTCGATAGTGGCGCGGCCACTACGATTCCCACCGGTTACTGTCCGTAGTCGCCGGTTATGGTTGGCCCAACTCGGGAAGGGGCGTCCAGGGGGAGGGAGCGAGATGGACGCGAACGGGCTCGAGTCGTTGCCGGCAGACGAGTTGCACGACCGTGCGGTGCGGTATGCCGTACGCCATGGGGACCTGGGGTTTCTTTGGGACCTGTTGAAGGTGATCCCGGCCGCCGAGGCCGCCAGCGGTCACGGCACGGAGGCCGCCAACGACCTCAGCAGGGTCTCCGCGCTGCTCAGCGATGCCATCGCCTCCGGAGAGGGGGAGTTGGGAGAAGCGCTGCGCCCGATCTACATAGAGTATTTGCGTAAACATCCCGACGCCTGACCGCGCTCCCGGGGCGTCGGAGGGTGACCTCGCAGGGCCGAGGCGGGCCACCCTCGGTGACCGCGCGGACGCGCTCAGCCCGCCAGGCGGGCCTCGCTGCCGCTGTATTCCGCGAAGCCGGGCGTGCTGACCTCCTGCCCGTCACGGGTGATGATCATCGTCTGGTACGGCCCCGCCGCCAGATCGGCCGCGAATCGCCTGGCCAGCATGGGGCCCATGGCGTGGATGGCGGTGGCGTACGCGTCGGCCAGGCCCAGGTCCGGGCCGATCACGGTGACCGAGCCGAGCCCCTCCTCGACGGCCCCCGTGTGCGGGTTGACGATGGGCGCGCTGCCGGAGGTGGCGATGCCGAGGTCGTGGGCGAAGACGACCTTGCGGATCACGTCCTTGCGCGGATCGCGGATGCCGACGCGCCAGCGCTTGCCCGGGGCGGCCGAGCCGCGCACCCTGATGTCCTCGCCCGCGCTGATGCGGTGGTCGCCCGCGCCGGCGTTGACCAGGGCGCGGGAAAGGCGTTCGAGCGCCCAGCCCTTGATGTAGCCCGACGGGTCGGTGACGCCGTTGATGCGGGCCTCGAAGTAACCGTCGGTGGCCTGGCTGATCTCGTCGCAGCGGTGGAGGACCTCGATGAGCTCGGGGATCTGCTTGATCGTCTGGCCGCGGTTGAGCCGGCCGATCTGGCTGTCCTCCCTTACCGGGCTGAAGGTGTCGTCCACCCATCTCAGCCAGGAGAACGCGTCATCCAGCAGGGGCGTCATCTCGCGCGCCGGGAGAGCGGTGCGGATGTCCACACTGACCGGCATGCCCATGACCATCTCGACACGGGCGCTTCCGGGGAAAGTCGTCACCTTGCCTCCTTGTCCGCAGCCCACCGTTGCAGATGGCGCGTAATGTGGAGCTAAACCTTTTGCCGTGATTTGAAATGAATCTGTGATCTTGGGACAGCAAGGCGTGACAACGCACCACCTACGTACCTCTTGAACTGCCGCGGGCCGGCCACCACCACCTCGCGCTCGGCGATGTCGGGAATCTGGCGGCTCAGACCTGAGGCGCTCAGGCGCTCCTTGGCCCGCGGGTCGTGCTCGGCGCCCTCGATGAGGATGAGCCCGTATCGGGTCTCCAGATCGCGCAGCTCGTCGGTGGCGCGCTCGGTGCGGTAGACGGCCACGGCGTCGGGCGTGCCGGCCAGGCGCTCGCGCAGGGCGGCCGCGTCGAGGCCGGTGGCGATCAGCAGGGTCGGTCTGGTCCTGTGGGAGATCTGGTGGCTCCAGACCGCCATGACGGCCGCCATCGCGTACAGGATGAGCGAGCCGGCCCGGCTGAGGTCGGTCACGTACGCCGTGGAGCTGAACTGGTGGGCCACCAGCAGCGCGCCGGCGAGATAGCTGCCGAGCCGCAGGCGCTGCCTGGCCTCCTCGGTGCGGAGGTAGTCGGCGGCCTTGACGGTGATCAGGCCGAACGCGACGAGCAACGCCGCGGCGGCGTAGGCACTGGGTCGCCAGGGGTAACCGAAGCTCGGCTGGATCGCACCGAACTCGGCCACCGCGACGCCGCACCAGAAGAGGACGGGACCTTGGTTCGCATTCGCCTCGCTAGCCATGCCACTCACGATGCTGAATGAACATTAAAGGTTTCTGAGTAGGGTCTGAAACATGGCTAACGTGCGTGTCGAGCGAACTGAGGACGGCGGATTCCGGGCCACGAACGCCCGCGGCGCCGAGGTACGGATGGGCGGCGGCGACGAGGACGGGGTGTTCACCCCGGTGGAGCTGCTGCTGGCGGCGGTGGGCGGATGCAACATCGTGACGGTCGAGCCGCTGACGGCCAAGCGGGGTCACCGGCTGGTCCGCTTGGCGATGACGGTGCAGGCGGAGAAGGTCGAGCCCAGCAAGCTGGGTCCGGTCACCGTCACGTACGACGTCGAGCTGCCCTCGGAGGCGGCCGACGAGGTGTTCAGGGCGGTCGCGGAGCGGGTGCACGAGAAGTACTGCACGGTGAGCAGGTCGCTTCAGGAAGGTACGGAGGTTCGGTTGGAGCTTCCGTAGTCGGATTAAACAGATATTCGACCCCGTTATGACGCGACCGTTGCATTCGTCTCGGTAGCGTTGTAGCAGGTCAAGAGGCCAATAGACCTTCACCGAAGCGGACGCGGAGGGGGACCGCGGTTCGCCAGTGCGGGACCGCCGGCGTTTTGGGGGAAGCGCCGGCCTGGACCGCCGCCGATCGGGCCGGGCAGCTTTGGGGGAACTGCCCGGCCCGATCTATGCGTATCCTCCCCTTTCGTGACGAAAGTGCTGATTGACTGCGACCCCGGCATCGACGACGCGCTCGCTCTGGCCCTGGCCGCCGGCTCCCCCTCCCTGGACGTGGTGGGCGTGACCACGGTGGGCGGCAACGTTGACCTCTCCTTGACCACCGCCAACGCCCTCGCGCTGCGGGAGTTCCTGGAAATGGGGAATGTCCCCGTGACGCCGGGCAGCGCCGGCGCCCTGCTGCGCGAGACCGTGCGCGCCACCCGCGTGCACGGCACCACGGGCCTGGGCGGCGTGGTGCTCCCCACCCCACAGCTGGGACCCTCGGACGGCCACGCGGTCGACTTCATCGTGGACACCCTGAAGGCCGCCCCCGGCGAGATCACGCTGGTGGCCGTGGGCCCGCTGACCAACATCGCCCTAGCCGTACGCCGCGAGCCGCGCGTCGTGGAGTGGGCCCGCGAACTGGTGATCATGGGCGGCTCGTTCACGCGCGGCAACCACAACCCGGCGGCCGAGTTCAACATGCTGGCCGACCCGGAGGCGGCCGCCATCGTCTTCGGCGCCGGATGGACGGTGAAGATGCTGGGGCTGGACGTGACCTTGTCCGCCATGGTGACCTCGGAGGTCCTGGACCGGATGCGGCCTCTCGGCAAGCTGGCCGAGCTGCTGGTCCCCGCCGCGCAGTTCTACGGAGTGGTGACGGCCGACAGCGGGCCGGCCATCCATGACGCGTGCGCGGTGGCGTACGTGCTCGACCCCTCCCTTTTCACCTGCGTCCCCGCGATGGTGAACGTCGAGACCGCCGGCCTGTACACGCGGGGGATGACCGTGACGGACTTCAAGGTGAGCGAGCAGGACGCGAACGCGCTCGTGGCCACGTCGGTCGACGTCAAGGGATTCTGGGAGCTGGTGCTGGGAGCGTACGAGAGGTTGGCGGGGCGGCTCGGATGATGTGCGGGCAGGGCTCGGCGGCTGATACAGTTACACCTGTTGCGCCGCTAGCTCAGTTGGTCAGAGCAGCTGACTCTTAATCAGCGGGTCCGGGGTTCGAGTCCCTGGCGGCGCACAGCGAAAAGCCCAGGTCACTCAGGTGGCCTGGGCTTTTTCGATTCAGGCGAGCGCCGGGCAGCGCCGCGTCAGGATCGGGAAGGTCTCGGCGCACACCCGGCCGAGTTGCCCGCGGTGGAAGACGAGCGGGTCGTCGTCGGAGTCGTTCACGGTGAGCGAGACCACCTTGGCGAGGATCAGCTCGTGGTCGCCCACCACGTGGCTGGAGTCCAGGACGCAGTCGATCCACGCGACCGCGTCCGTGATCGCCGGGTGGCCGCTCTCCCGCACCGACCAGTCGACGCCCGAGAACTTGTCGCTCCCCTTGGCCGCGAACGACCGGCACACCTGCTCCTGCCCGGCGCCCAGCACGCTGATCGTGAAGGCGCCGGCGGCCTTGATACGGGGCCAGGTGGCCGAGGTGTGGGCGGCGCAGAAGCTCACGATGGGCGGGTCGAGGGAGACGGAGGTGAAGGAGTTGACCGTGAAACCGTGCGGTTCGCCGTCCTCCAGCGCCGCGATCACGACGACCCCGGTCGGGTAGTGGCCGAGCACGCGCCTCAGTCGCAGGCTGTCGATCATCGTGTGCTCCAGCGTCGCTTGAGCTCGTCGAGGTGGCGCAGCCCGTCGAGGACGGTGTCCGGGTCGGGGACGAAGTCGATGAGGCAGGCGACCTCGTCGACGCCGATCTCCTGGAGCGAGCTCAGCACGGCCATGCCGTCGTCGACCGTGCCGAACAGGCCGCCCGTGTCGAAATAGCGGTCGAACGAGACCTCCAGGAGGAACTCGATGTCCTCCGGGTCCATCGAGTCCGGGTCGATGCCGGGCATCAGGTCCTCGGCCGCCTTCAGCACCAGGCCGAGAGAGCTGCGCAGGTAGTCGGTGAAGGGCTGGTGGACCACCTCGCGCACGCGGGCTCGGTCCTCGCCGATGAAGGTGTGCAGCATCAGCGCGACGTGGCCGGTGCCGCTGTGCGCCCTGGCGTAGTGCTCGCGGTAGTCGGCGACCTTGCGTACGAGGTCGTCCAGGCTCTGGCCGAGCAGGTGCGTCAGGATGCCGTAGCCGAGATCGCCCGCCTGGCGGAACGTCTCCGGGTTGCCCGAGCTGGTGAGCCACGTGGGCAGCTCCGGCTGGACCGGCGCCGGGTAGGCGCGCAGCTTGACCGACTCGCCAGCCCCGTCGACCAGCTCCACCTCCTCCTGCCGCCACAGCCGCCGCACCGTGTCGATGGTGTCCATCGTCACCTGCCGGCGGCCGGCGTAGTTCTCGGGGCGCAACGCGAAGTCGACCACATGCCAGCCGGGGGCGAAGGACACGCCGACCCGGCCGCCGGACAGGTTGTCCACCATGGCCCATTCCTCGGCGATGCGCACCGGGTGGTGCAGCGGCGCCACGACGCTTCCCGCGCGGATGGCGACCCGCTCGGTCACGGCGGCGACGGCCGCGGCGCTCACGGCGGGATTGGGATATCGGCCGCCGAATTCATGAAAATGCCGCTCGGGTGTCCACACCGCGGAGAATCCGTGGGTGTCGGCGAACCTGGCCCCTTCCAGCAGCAGCCGGTACTGGTCGGTTCCCGCCCTGACATCGTCGGCGAAATAGAATAGACCAAAGTCCATCGTTTCTCCTTGCGTGCCGCGCTGATGCGCCCAGTCCGGGTGCCACAAGTATTTGTGAGCGGAGAAAGCGGGGTAACCCCTAGCGCCCACTAGACGGGCGTCCCCGCCGCTGGGCACGGCCTGACGCGCTCGGGCAACCCTTATCGCCCCTTATCCCGACGCGGCTTCACCGCGCGCCGGACCATCGGCGGATTCGTTAGGGGAATGGCCCCGGACATTAGGGGGCGAATCCCGTGGCTACGTCGCTGCCGCATGGGCTGGAATACACAGAAAGCGGCGTGGCGCCGAATTCCTGGTCGGCAGGATCGAAGGAAGGAATGTCCATTGATCACCGAAACCGGAGCGTGGGTACGGCGGTTCTTCGCCGCGCCGGCATCCGCCACCCGTCTGATCTGCTTCCCGCACGCGGGCGGCTCCGCTTCCTATTTCCACCCGGTCGCCAAGCAGCTCGCACCGCGGCTCGACGTCCTGGCGATCCAGTATCCGGGCCGGCAGGAGCGCCGCCTGGAGCCGTGCATCGACGACATCGGCACGCTTGCCGATCGCCTCACCGGGGAGATCCTGCCCCTGGCGGACCGGCCGATGGCCTTCTTCGGGCACAGCATGGGCGCGGTGGTCGCGTTCGAGGTGGCCAGGAGGCTCATGGGCGACGGCGTCTCGCCGCTGGTGCTCTTCGCGTCCGGCCGGCGCGCGCCGTCGAGCGTACGCGTCGAGACCGTGCACAAGGAGGGCGATCAGGCGCTCATCGCCGAGGTGCGACGGCTCGGCGGCACCGACACGCGGATGCTGGACGACCCCGAGCTCGTGAACATGATCCTTCCGTCGCTGCGCGGCGACTACACGGCGATCATGACCTACCGCTGCCCGCCCGGCATCAAGATCGACGCGCCGATCATCACCCTGGTCGGCGACTCGGACCCGCACGTGTCGCTGGACGAGGCGAAGCGCTGGGAAGAGCACACCAGCGGCCCGTTCGACATGCACGTCTTCCGCGGCGGCCACTTCTACCTGAACTCCCACGCGGCAGCGGTCATGCGGAAGATCACCGAGAACATCCCCGCCGTCCAGGCGTAGGTCCCCCTTTCGGTTGCAGGAAGAGTACGAGGCGAGAATGGCTGCGAACGACACCAAGCTCATCGAGGCCCTGCGTTCCTCATTGAAAGAGACGGAACGGCTGCGTGCGCAGAACCGTTCTCTCGCCGAGGCGGCGCGCGAGCCGATCGCGATCGTGGGAATGGCCTGCCGTTACCCGGGCGAGGTCCTGTCACCGGAGGATCTGTGGGATCTGGTGGCCTCGGGCGGGGACGCGATCGGGGAGTTCCCCACCGATCGCGGCTGGGATCTGGCGGCCCTGTACGACCCGGATCCGGACAGCCGTGGGACGTCTTACGCAAGGCACGGCGGTTTCTTGTACGACGCGGGGGAGTTCGATCCTGGGTTTTTCGGGATCTCGCCGCGTGAGGCGTTGGCGATGGATCCGCAGCAGCGGTTGCTGCTGGAGGCGTCGTGGGAGGCGATCGAGCGGGCGGGTGTCGACCCGGCAGGGTTGCGCGGCAGCCGGACCGGCGTGTTCGCCGGGGTGATGTACCACGACTACGCGCCTCAGGTGTCCTCCGTGCCCCAGGAGCTGGAGGGCCTGGTCGGGACCGGCAACTCGGGCAGCATCGCTTCGGGCCGGGTGTCGTACACGTTCGGTTTCGAGGGCCCGGCGGTGACCGTGGACACGGCGTGCTCGTCGTCGCTGGTGGCGCTGCACCTGGCGGTGCAGGCGCTGCGGTCGGGCGAGTGCGATCTGGCGCTGGCCGGCGGTGTCACGGTGATGGCCACGCCGGGGACGTTCGTGGAGTTCTCGCGGCAGCGCGGGCTGTCGCCGGACGGGCGGTGCAAGGCGTTCTCGGCCTCGGCCGACGGCACGGGCTGGGCCGAGGGTGTCGGCGTGCTGCTGGTGGAGCGGCTGTCGGACGCGCGGCGCAACGGTCATCGGGTGCTGGCGGTCGTCAAGGGCTCGGCGATCAACCAGGACGGTGCCAGCAACGGGCTGACGGCGCCGAACGGCCCCTCCCAGCAGCGGGTGATCCGCCAGGCGCTGGCCAACGCCGGACTGTCGGCCGGAGACGTGGACGTGGTCGAGGCGCACGGGACCGGCACGACGCTGGGTGACCCGATCGAGGCGCAGGCGTTGATCGCGACGTATGGCCAGGACCGGGAGCAGCCGTTGTGGCTGGGGTCGTTGAAGTCGAACATCGGCCACTCCCAGGCGGCGGCCGGGGTGGGTGGCGTGATCAAGATGGTCATGGCCATGCGTCACGGGGTCCTGCCGCAGACGTTGCATGTGGACGAGCCGTCGCCGCACGTGGACTGGTCCGCGGGTGCCGTCGAGCTGCTGACCGAGGCCCGGTCGTGGGACGTTCAGGATCATCCGCGTCGCGCCGCCGTCTCGTCGTTCGGGGTGAGCGGCACGAACGCCCACGTGATCATCGAGCAGGTGGACGCCGAGGCCGTGAGTGATGACGCGGTCCTGCCCATGGTGCCGTGGCTGATCTCGGCCAAGACGCCCGAGGCGCTGCGGGCGCAGGCCCGGCGTCTGGAGTCGTGGGTCTCGGAGGAGACCTCGATCGCCGGCATCGGCGCGGCGTTGGCGATGAACCGGGCGGTGCTGGAGCAGCGCGCGGTCGTGGTGGGCGCTGATCGTGACGAGTTGCTGGCGGGTTTGCGGGCGCTGGCCTCGGATGCGCTTTCCGAGAGGGGTTCTGGCGGGAAGCTGGCGTTGCTGTTCGCCGGTCAGGGCAGCCAGCGGGTCGGGATGGGCCGGCAGCTGGCCGAGGCGTTCCCGGTCTTCGCCGAGACGCTGGAGGAGATCGACAGGCTGCTGCCGGTCCGTGAGGTGATGTTCAACGGCCCCGATGGGGTGTTGAACGAGACCGGGATGACCCAACCGGCGCTGTTCGCCTTCGAAGTCGCCTTGTACCGCCTGCTGGAATCCTTCGGGGTTCGGGCGAATGTGCTGGTGGGGCACTCGATTGGCGAGATCGCCGCCGCGCATGTGGCGGGGGTGTTCTCGCTGGCGGATGCGTGCGCGCTGGTGTCGGCCCGGGCGCGGCTGATGCAGGCCCTCCCGACCGGCGGGGCGATGCTCGCGATTGCCGCACCTGAGGCGGAGGTTGTGCCTTTGCTCGGGGACCGGGTGGGGATCGCGGCGGTCAACGGTCCGGCTGCGGTGGTGATCTCCGGCGATGAGGAGGCGATCGCGGAGATCGAGGGCCGGGTGAGCGTTCGGACGCGCAGGTTGCGGGTCTCGCATGCTTTCCACTCGCCGTTGATGGAGCCGATGCTGGCTTCCTTCGAGGAGGCCATCTCCGGGCTGACCTACCACGAGCCCACTCTTGCGATCGTTTCGAACCTCACCGGCCGGCTGGCTGAGCCGGGGCAGCTCACCCGTCCCGCTTACTGGGTGGAGCATGTGCGGCAGGCCGTGCGGTTCGCCGACGGGGTGACCGCTGCCGGGGCGAGCCACTTCCTGGAGGTCGGCCCGGACGGGGTGCTGACCGGGCTGGCTCAGCAGAGCATCGCCGACGGTGTGTTCATCCCCGCCACCCGCAAGGACCGCGACGAGGTCCGTACCCTGGTCGAAGCCCTGGGACGGATGCACGCCTGCGGTCTGACCGTCGACTGGGAGACGTTCTTCGCCCCCGTGGGCGCGCAGCGGGCGGACCTGCCCACCTACGCCTTCCAGCACCAGCGGTACTGGATGTCGGCGCGGGCCGATGCCGGGGACATGGCCGGGGCCGGGCTGGCGGCAGTCGATCATTCGCTGCTGAGCGCGGTGACCGAGATCGCCGGTGGCGAGTCCGTGATCTTCAGCGGCCGGCTCTCCGTGGCCGCGCAGCCGTGGCTGGCCGACCATGCCGTCAACGGCACGATTCTCCTGCCCGGCACGGCGTTCCTCGAGCTGGCACTGCGCGCCGGGGACGAGATCGGCTGCCCGGTCGTACAGGAGCTCACCCTGCAGGCGCCGCTGCTGCTGCCCGCCGACGGCGGGCGCCAGCTGCAGGTGCTGGTCGGCAGCGGTGACGACGCAGGAGTCAGGCCGGTCTCGATCCACTCGCGCGCCGACGGTGACGCCCCCTGGGTGCTGCACGCCGACGGCGCGCTGGCCGATGCCGCGCCCGCGCCGGTGGAAGGGCTGGAGCAGTGGCCGCCGGCCGGCGCCGACGTGATCGACGTGTCCGACGCCTACGACCTCCTCCTGGACATGGGGTACGAGTACGGGCCCGTCTTCCAGGGCCTGCAGGCGGCCTGGCGCCGGGACCGCGACGTGTTCGCCGAGGTCGCGCTGCCCGAGCAGGCGCACGCCGACGCGGCCAGGTCGGGACTGCACCCCGCCCTGCTGGACGCCGCCATGCACGCGCAGCTGATCGCCGGCGACGGGCAGACCGTCCTGCCGTTCTCCTGGGGCGGCGCGCGCCTGCACGCGGCGGGCGCGAGCAGCGTCCGGGTACGGATCTCCCGCATCCGGGACAACTCCATCGCCCTGACCATCGCCGACGCCGACGGCGCGCCGGTGCTGTCGGTCGAGTCGCTGGCCGTGCGCCCCATCTCGGCCGGACAGCTCACCGCCGCCGGCGGCGTCCACGCCGACTCGCTGTTCCGCGTGGACTGGACGCCGCTGGCGCTCGCCCCTGCGGGGGCCGAGGAATTACCCGAGCTGACGGCTATCGCCGAGGGCGCCGACGTGCCCGAAGCTGTGACGTACGTGGTCTCCGCGCCGGAGGCCGAGGTCCTCGACGCCGTCCACGAGATCACCGCCGAGGCCCTGGGCGTGATCCAGGAGTGGCTGGCCGACGAGCGGTTCACGTCGTCGCGGCTGGTCGTGGTGACGCGTGGTGCGGTGACCGTGCAGGCCACCGAGAGCCTGGACGTCGGTACGGCCCCGGTGTGGGGCCTGGTGCGGGCGGCCGAGGCGGAGAATCCGGGCCGGTTCGTGCTGGTGGACGTGGACGGCAGCGCGGAGTCGTGGCATGCCCTGGGTTCGGTGGTCGCTTCGGGGGAGCCGGAGGCGGCCGTTCGCGACGGGCAGGTGCGGGTTCCCCGGCTGGTGAAGACGGAGGCGTCGGCGGGCGATCCGGTGTTCGGCCCGGACGGCACGGTGCTGGTGACCGGTGGCACGGGCGGGCTGGGTGCCCTGGTGGCCCGGCACCTGGTGACGGCGCATGGAGTGCGCCGGCTGGTGCTGGTGAGCCGGCGCGGCCTGGAGGCGCCTGGCGCCGCCGACCTCGTCGCGGAGCTGGCCGAGCTGGGAGCCGAGGTCGCGGTCGAGGCCTGCGACGTGGCCGACCGGGAGGCGCTGGCCCGGGTGGTCGCGTCGGTGGCGGACTCATTGACCGGGGTGGTGCACGCGGCCGGTGTGAGTGACAACGGCCTGGTGGGCTCGCTGTCGGTGGATCGGCTCGCGCGGGTGCTGGGGGCCAAAGCGGCAGCGGCGTGGCATCTGCATGATCTGACGGCGGGTCTGGACCTGTCGGCGTTCGTGCTGTTCTCGTCGGCCGGTGGCCTGGTGCTGGCGGCGGGGCAGGCCAACTACGCGGCGGCGAACGTGTTCCTGGATGCCCTGGCGTCGTACCGGCGGTCGATGGGTTTGGTGGCGACGTCGCTGGCGTTCGGTCTGTGGGACACCGACGCGGGCATGGGCGGCGCGCTGAGCGAAGCCGACTTCGAGCGCATGCGCCGCCAGGGCCTGCCGGCGCTGTCGGTGGAGGAGGGCCTGGCGCTGTTCGATGCCGGGTCGGCCGGTGACGCGGCGGTGCTGGTGCCGTTGCGGGTGGACGCGGCGGTACTGCGGAGTCGTGGTGAAGGGCTTCCGGCGCTGTTGCGCGGGCTCGTACGCGGTCCCGCGCGGCAGGTGGCGCGTGCGGGAGGAACGGGGCTGGCACGGCGGCTGGCGGGGCTGGAGCCCGGCCAGCGGGACCGGGTGCTGCTGGAGCTGGTCCGCCAGGAGGTCGCCAAGGTACTCGGACACGCCTCGGTGGACGCCGTCCAGCCGGATCGCGCCTTCCAGGAGCTGGGCTTCGACTCGCTGACCGCAGTCGAGTTCCGCAACCAGCTGATCGCCGCCACCGGGCTGCGGTTGCCGGCGACGTTGGTGTTCGATTTTCCGACGGCTGAGGCGGTGGCCGGGTATCTGGCGGGTGAGTTGGCTGGTGGGCGGTCGTCGGATGCCGTGGTGGCGGCGGCTGCTGCGGTGGTGGACGAGCCCATCGCGATCGTGGGGATGGCGTGCCGGTACCCGGGTGGCGTGACCTCGCCGGAGGACCTGTGGAACCTGGTGTTCACTGGCCGGGATGCGGTCGGGGAGTTCCCGGTTGATCGGGGTTGGGATCTGGAGAGGTTGTATGACCCGGATCCGGGCAGTCGTGGGACGTCGTATGCGCGGCATGGCGGGTTCTTGTATGACGCGGCGGAGTTTGATTCGGGGTTTTTCGGGATTTCGCCGCGTGAGGCGTTGGCGATGGATCCGCAGCAGCGGTTGTTGCTGGAGGCGTCGTGGGAGGCGGTCGAGCGGGCG
The DNA here is from genome assembly GCF_043496855.1 of Nonomuraea sp. JJY05. Lineage (NCBI taxonomy): Bacteria > Bacillati > Actinomycetota > Actinomycetes > Streptosporangiales > Streptosporangiaceae > Nonomuraea > Nonomuraea sp. JJY05. Next base: position 840 of record NZ_JBIEIS010000076.1, on the reverse strand, counting down.
GGGATCGATCCGACACGGTTGCGGGGGAGCCGGACGGGTGTGTTCGCCGGGGTGATGTATCACGACTACGGGCTGGGCACTCCGGCGAATACCAGTGGCGGGAGTCTGGTGTCGGGTCGAGTCTCCTACACGCTGGGGCTGGAGGGCCCGGCGGTGACCGTGGACACCGCGTGTTCGTCGTCGTTGGTGGCGTTGCACTGGGCTGCTCAGGCGTTGCGGTCGGGGGAGTGCGATCTGGCGCTGGCCGGTGGTGTGACGGTGATGTCGACGCCGGGGATGTTCATCGAGTTTTCGCGGCAGCGGGGGTTGGCGGCCGATGGGCGGTGCAAGGCGTTCTCGGCGGCGGCGGATGGCACCGGGTGGGGTGAGGGTGTCGGTGTGCTGCTGGTGGAGCGGTTGTCGGACGCGCGGCGCAACGGTCATCGGGTGCTGGCGGTCGTCAAGGGGTCGGCGATCAACCAGGACGGTGCGAGCAACGGGCTGACCGCGCCGAACGGCCCCTCGCAGCAGCGGGTGATCCGTCAGGCCCTGGCCAATGCCGGGCTGTCGGCTGCTGATGTGGATGTGGTCGAGGCGCACGGGACCGGTACGATCCTGGGCGATCCGATCGAGGCGCAGGCGCTTCTCGCGACCTATGGCCAGGAGCGGGAGCAGCCGCTGTGGCTGGGGTCGCTGAAGTCGAACATCGGTCACACGCAGGCTGCGGCGGGCGTCGCGGGCGTGATCAAGATGGTCATGGCGATGCGGAAGGGTGTTCTGCCGCAGACCTTGCATGTGGATGAGCCGTCGCCGCACGTGGACTGGTCGGCTGGGGCGGTGCGGCTGCTGACCGAGGTGCAG
>NZ_JBIEIS010000075.1:0-37749 GCF_043496855.1 Nonomuraea sp. JJY05 | reverse complement strand
TCTCCAAATACAACGCCCGCGGACCCGCCATCGACCGGACCACCTACAAAGCCACCATCAGCATCAACATGATCCCGGCCAGCCCTTGACGCTGCTACCCCAGCCCTAACTGAACGGCGTTGCTTCTAGCCCTCTTCCAGCCCGACCTTTGTTCTGGCGGCCTTCTATCCTTGTCGGCATGCGCGATGTCGTCGAAGCCGCGCTCAAGGCCGCGGACGTCACCTACGACGAGCCGCGGCCGGGCGCGTTCCTGGTCAAACTGCCCGGGCAGCACAAGCTCGCCACCATGACGTGGTTGATCGTGGGGGAGCAGGCGCTGCACGTCGAGGCGTTCTTCTGCCGCCAGCCCGACGAGAACCACACCGAGTTCTACCGCTGGCTGCTCGGCAAGAACGGCTCCATGTACGGCGTGCACTTCTCGCTCGACCCCGTGGGGGACGTCTACCTCGTGGGCCGGGTGCCACTGACCGCCGTCACGGAGGCGGAGGTGGACCGGCTGCTGGGGTGCGTGCTCACGTACTCGGACGACTGGTTCGACCGGGCGCTGGAGCTGGGGTTCGCCTCGTCGATCAGGCGCGAGTGGGAGTGGCGGGCCAAGCGCGGGGAGTCGCTGGCCAACCTGCGGGCGTTCGCCCGCTTCGCGGACCCGGACCGGTAATCCCTGACCATAGGATTGGCGATATGGCGACTTTGGTGCTGCTTAGGCACGGCGAGAGTGACTGGAACGCGAAGGGCCTGTTCACCGGTTGGGTGGACGTGAGCCTCTCGGCCAAGGGCGAGGACGAGGCCCGCCGCGGCGGCAAGCTCCTCCAGGACGCCGGACTGCGCCCGGACATCGTCCACACCAGCCTGCTGACCCGGGCAATCCAGACGGCCCAGCTGGCGCTGGCGGAGGCCGACCTGCTCTGGCTGCCGGTGAAGCGGAGCTGGCGTCTCAACGAGCGCCACTACGGCGCCCTCCAGGGCAAGAACAAGGCCCAGACGCGCGAGGAGTTCGGCGACGAGCAGTTCATGCTGTGGCGCCGCTCCTACGACGTGCCGCCGCCCCCGATCGCGGACGACGACGAGTTCTCCCAGGCCGGCGACCCCCGCTACGCCCTGCTTCCGCCGGAGCTGATGCCCCGTACGGAGTGCCTGAAGGACGTGGTCGACCGCATGCTCCCGTACTGGTACGACTCGATCGTCCCCGACCTGTCGGCCGGCCGCACGGTCCTGGTGGCCGCCCACGGCAACTCCCTGAGGGCCCTGGTCAAGCACCTGGACGGGGTCGGCGACGAGGAGATCGCGGGCCTCAACATCCCGACGGGGATTCCGCTGCTGTACGAGTTGGACCCTGACTTCCGGCCGTGGCGGCCGGGCGGCGAATACCTGGACCCGGACGCCGCCAAGGCCGCCATCGAAGCCGTCGCCAACCAGGGCCGCTGACCCGGAAGCACGGCCTTCCACCGGGGGCGGTTCGCGCTCGGGGTTCCAGACAGCGCTTCCCAGGGGGCTTTCGCCCCCTTCGACCCCCGAAAGGCGTGGTTGCTTGGAGCATTCCGCCCGGTCTCGGCTCACAGAGCCGACGGGGCCGAGTCCGCCCTTGCGGGACCCTTCATGGCAACAGGTAGCGTGCTGGCAAGAAGGGGTGGGCAGGCATGAGCGAACATCGCGAGACGACCGGCCGGTGCTATGCGTGCAAGCGCACATTCAGCTTCGACCCGAAAGAAGTCGTAACTTTCCTGATCGATCCCGAGACCCATATGCCGCCGGGGATCACGGTCCTGGGCTCTCTTCGTCCAGCCAAACCGGAAGCCGTGGCCAGGTCTGCCGACGAGCCTATCTGCCCTGACTGCGTGACCAAGGCGCAGCAGTACAGCGAGGAGAGCGGATCGGGTCGCTCCTGGGGAAGCTGGCCGTCGAGCAGCAATTGAGCTCTCGTGGTTTTGTGACCGTTTGTGCAGGCATGAGGAAGCCCCCACGGCCCTTCCGGCCGTGGGGGCCTTTTCGCGTTGCTCAGGCAGTATGGCGCGGGCTTCTATGTGCTCGTGAGCGTCGCGGAGCTTCCCAGCTGCTTTGTATTCAGCACAAGGCCGTCCGTGTCCAGGCAATCACGGCATGCCTTGTCTGTTCGGGTGTCGGGACGCTGTCGGGATGATCGTTCAAGGAAGGAGCGTAGCGGCAGATGAGCGGCCCGAAGCAGAGGGCGAAGAGAATGCGTATGGTGCCGAGCTGAAAAGGGCACGTTATAACGATCTCTGGGCGATGCTGCAGCGGTAGATGATCGCTCGGTGTTCCTGACCTAAGAAATCAAGACCGGTATCCGATGTGGCGCAACAGAATCCGCAGCCGGTGCTCGATCTGCACGGCGGTCACGTCTTCCGCATGCTGGAGCAGGACGGATCCGATCGAGCTGGCCAGGATGTCCCGGATGACGCTCGGGTCGGTGTCCGCTGGGAGGTGACCGGCGTCGATGGCCTGCTGCGCGATTTGCGCCAGGGCGTTCAGTCGTGGCTGTAGGTAGCGCTCGGTGTAGGCGGTCACCAGTTTCGGGTAGTCGACTGAGGCGCCGATGACGCGTGCCATCAGCGCGCGGAAGCGGGGACGGCTGAGAAGCTCGGCAATGGATGAGATCAGTTCGTCGATCGACTGCCCGGCCGGCGCAGCGTCCATGCCGGGGGCGCGGGCGTGCTCCAGGGCGGCCATCAGGAGGTCGTCTTTGGTTCGCCAGCGCCGGTAGACGGTCAGTTTTGCCACGCCGGCGCGTTGGGCGACCGCTTCGATGCTGGTGCCCGCCGCGCCGCGTTCGATCAGCAGGTCCAACGCCGCCTCCAGGATGGCGGCGTCGTTTTCTGGATCGCGTGGACGGCCGTGGCGTTCTATGCCGGCCACAGCACCTGATTCAGCCATGCCGACAGTTTGTCGGGTGCCGGATGCTCACGCCAACCGATGTGCCCGTCGGGGCGGATCAGCATCACGTTGGGCGAGGCGGGCTCCACTGGCGTGAGCGCGACGATCAAGTTGGCGCCCAGTTGCGCCGCGGCGGCCTCGGCGTGGCGGGCGGCGACGTGCTGATCGGAGGCGAGCACCACCCAGCGTCCGGAGATCGCGGCGTGCAGCGTGGTCTGCCCTCCGTCGAGACGCCGGCAGGTGAGGTCGGGCATCCGGTCGCCGGGACGCAGCCCAGGCATCCACCGATGCGAGGCAGAGGCCAGCGGTCCTCCCCGGTAGCTGATGCCGAGTTGGGAGGCAGCCAGCCACAACCGGCGCTGCACTGCGGGCAGGCGGACGACCGGCAGGACAACCTTGTCGCGCAGCAGGCGTTTCCAGGGGTCGTGCGGCAGCATGATGTCCACGGCGGTGCTGGTGGCGCGCAGGACTTTGCGGGCCAGCGGCCGTCGTTCGCCTTCGTAGGTGTCGAGCAGTCGATGATCGGCGCGGCCGCGGGCGACCAGCACCAGCTTCCAGGCCAGGTTTTCCGCGTCGCCCAGCCCGGTGTTTTGTCCCTGGCCGCCGGTTGGGCTCTGGATGTGCGCCGCATCGCCGGCCAGCAGGATCCGGCCGCGCCGGTAGGCGTCGGCCAGCCGGCGGTGGATGCGGAACTCCGAGGCCCAGCGGATGTCCGTGACCGTGTCGAGGGCGACGCCACTGCGGCGGGAGAACTCGCTCAGCACCCGGTCGGTGATCTCGCGTTCGGACAGCTGGTCCGGCAGGTCCGATGGTGGTTCGATGAACACCCGCCAGGTGTCGTCCGGCAGCGCGGTGACCGACAGCATGTGGCCGGCCTCCATCCAGGTCGTGCTGCCGTTCTTGTCCAACGGCCACTGGGCCCGCACGTCGACCATCAACAGGCGTTCGAGGAGTTTGCGGCCGGGAAAGGCGATGCCGGCGAGCTTGCGTATGGTGCTGTGCGCGCCGTCGCAGCCGATCAGCCAGTGGGTCTCGATGTGGTGCTCGGCGCCGTCGGCCGTCTGGACTGTGGCAGTGACGCTCGTGTCGTCCTGCCGAGCTGCTACCAGCCGGGTGCCCCACTCCACGTGGCCGCCTAGTTCGGCCAGGCGTTTGCGCATCGTGCCCTCGACCTCGGCCTGCGAGATCAGCAGTGCCTGTTTCGGCTGGTCGGCGACGGCTTGGCCGACGTGAAGGCGCAGCACGGTGCGCGGTCCCTCGTTGTAGGACATGTTGAGCGAGGACTGGGAGCGCTGTGGCAGGTCGCCGAGCGCGCCGATGCGTTCCAAGACCTCGACGCCGCGTGGTTGCAGGCCGAGGGCCCGGGAGGTGGTGGCGGGGCTGGCGGCGGCGTCGATGACGCGCACGGGGATGTCGTGTAATGCCAGGTGGATGGCCAGGGCCAGCCCGGTGGGGCCGGCGCCCGCGATGAGTACGGTGTCCGTCACTTAGTAAACGATACGGTACCGATTACTAAGTCGGGAATGGAGGCATGTGTGATCACCGTCACCGTGCGTCGGTCGGAGGCTGCTCGGTAGTGCCGTGGAAAATCACGTGACTCCCTTGATCGACTCAGCCGCGGCGCACTGCCAGAGATGTGCTACGTTCCGCTTCCCGGCAGGCTGTTGCGTAGAACCGTGAGCGGGATAAACGCAGGCTGGGTGCGAGCGGCCGGGGTAGGGACATCGGCAAGCGTTCGGCCAGTACGGTGACACCTTCTGCGGAATGCCTTCGACCCCAGACGGTGAGGTCGCAGCGACCTGGACTCAGGAAATCGATCCCGCCGAGGTGGGCGAATCCGTCGTAATCACCGCCCATCTCTTTCAGGCTCTTTCAGGCAGAAGTGCCCAAAACCAGCGACGCGAGAGTGACGGCCGTAGGCTCTCGCGGGTGGCGTCGGGGCGACTGGTCCGCACTCGAACACTCTCCCATCCGGGTACCTTCGTCAGTCGGGTCCGCGCTACGCGTCGTCTGGTCCACCTGTGGCACGCCGATCTCAGGCTGGAACCGTCGGCGCCGCGACGATAACCCTTGCCGTTCGGTCAGGTTTCACTGTGTTGTCCGGACACATGGTCGAGCCATTTCCTGAGGACCGCCGGGTTCTGCGCCACGTTCCAGCGCTCCAGGAATGAGCGGCCAGGCATCTCGATGTCCGCCATGACCAGGCCCGGTTCCTCTGCTTGCGCCGCGGCGACGATCCGGCCATCCGGGGCGATGATCCGAGTCGCCCCGCCGCCCTCGCGCCCACCCGCCGTGCCGGCGACATCGGCCGCGATCACCCAGCAGTCGTTCTCCACCGCCCGCGCGATGAGCGTGGACCGAGTCCTGACCGCCCAGCCGCGGGTGACGTCCTGGGGCAGGTCGTTGTTGAGCGGGCACGCCAGGATGCGCGCACCGGCCAGGGCCAGGAGACGGGCCGGCTCGACGAAGTTGGCGTCGTTGCAGATCACGACGCCAAAGGCATGGTCGTCCTGGGGATAGAGGGGCAGGTCCTCGCCCGGGCTGAAGGCCGGTTCGCGGGGGAAGAGCTTGCGGGTGACCTCGCCGGCCAGCCGCCCGGCACGAACGACCGCCGCTGAGCTGTGCAACCGCCCGCCGGCTGAACGCTCGGTGAAACCTGCGACGACGGTCATCGTGGGTGGGCAATCCCGCAGGGCAGAGATCAGGTTCGCGTACGGGGGAGACAGCGCGACGGCCTCGGCGGCCGGTTTGTCCGGCGGCATGCCGCCGAAGTAGCACTCGGGCAGGACGAGCAGCTCCACCCCCGCTCGTTCGCACTGCTCGATCACCTGATGGAGGTCACTGGCCGCCGATCCCGCGAGCTCCGCCTGGAGCGCTGCCACTCTCATCCAGCGGCGCGCATGAAGTGCTTGCGAACGGCGTGGACGTCTTGCGCTCGTAGTCCTGCCGCCCCGGGCGCCAGTAGCTGTGTGCACATGTCGCCATGGTTGCGTAGATCGACGACCGTCCGGACGCCGGGCGCGACAACAGCCGGCCACCCTGCGGCGGTGAGCCGCTCTGGGTCGTCCGACCGGACCACTGCATCCCGCCGGACCATACGGCCCCCGGTCACAGGGATGCCGGTCACTGGGATGCCGCCGAGGTCGCGAATGCAGGCTCAAAGGTAACCCGACGACGGAACGCTACAGGTAGCCGGAGGCGTTGGACCCCGGCCCGTGAAATGGACGTGCGGGCCGGCTCTGGGATGCCGTCTCTCGACTGCGACACGGCCTGCCATGACGGGTCGCATGATGGCCGAGGTCCGGGAAGCGCGAGGGGGCGGGAGTGCCCTCGCCCGGGGGTGTGGGGGCGTGCCCCCACACCCCCGGCCTGAGCTCCTTCGCGCGAAGCGCGCCTCGCCTGCGAAGACCGCGCCTTCGGGGTCGAAGGGGGCGAAAGCCCCCTGGGAGGCGTTGTCTGCAACCCCGAGCGCGAAGCGCCCCGGGAGTGGAGGGCCTTGCTGTCAGCTGGGCCGCGTCCCCGTGACCAGGTAGACGACGTCCGCCGCCACCCGCACCGCGTGGTCCGCGTACCGCTCGTAGTAGCGCCCGATCAACGTGATGTCGATCGCCGGCTCCACCCCGTGCTCCCAGTCCTTGGACAGGATGTTCCGGAACAGCCGCCGGTGCAGCCGGTCCATCGCGTCGTCGTCCTGCTCCAGCTCCAGCGCCGAGTCCACATCCCGCGAGGCGATGCAGCTGCCGGTCTTGGTGATGAGGTTCTCCGCGATCTGCCCCATCTCCACGATGGTCGAGCGCACCTCGGCCGGGATCGCCGAGTCGGGGTGGCGCAGGCGGGCGACCTTGGCGACGTGGACGGCGAGGTCGCCCATGCGCTCCAGGTCGGTGCCCATGCGCAGCGCCGTGATGACCATTCGCAGGTCCACGGCCACCGGCTGCTGCCGGGCCATCAGGTCGAAGATCGAGGTCTCGATGTCGGCGAACGTCGCGTTCACTTCCTCGTCCCGGGAAATGACACTCTCGGCGAGCTGAAGGTCGGCGTCGAGGAGGGCCGTGGTGGCACGGGAAATGGCCGAGCGGACAAGCCTGGTCATCTCGACCAGCCTGTCGGTCAGCGAATCAAGTTCTTCATGGTACGCGTCGCGCATGTGGTCACCGTACGTGGCTGTTGATGAACGAACCCCTACCGTCAGATGAACTTTCCAGGAAAGGGGCCTTCCACCCCTGATGAGAGGGTCTGCCCCTGGGAGAAGGCCACCTACCATCGAAGACATGAGTGAGATGGCCATGAGCTTCGCGGCCCTGGCCGGGTTCGTCGTGGGCGCCCTGGCGGTTCTGTTCTACCGAAACCAGATCGAGGCTCCGAACCGCGCCGCCACGGAGGATGGCGTACAGACCGGGAGCGCTCTGCCACAGGGCGTGGCGTCCGTGCTGGCCGTGCTTCCCTCCTCCGCCGTGGTGCTCGACGCGCATGACAAGGTGCTGCGTGCCAGCTCGGCCGCCCGGGCGTTCGGGCTGGTCAAGGGCGACCGGCTGATGGCCGCCGAGCTGCTGGCGCTGGCCCGGCAGGTACGCCGCGACGGCGAGATCCGCGAGAGCGAGATCGACGTCGCGGGGCACAAGTTCGGCCAGGAGACCACGAACTTCGCGGTACGCGTGGCTCCGCTCGGCTCCCACGGCCAGGTCCTGGTGCTCGCGGAGGACCAGACCGAGCGCCGCAGGGTCGAGGCCGTACGCCGTGACTTCGTCGCGAACGTCAGCCACGAGCTGAAGACCCCGGTGGGCGCGATGAGCCTGCTGGCGGAGACCATCCAGGACGCAGCCGACGACCCCGAGGCGGTCAGCCGCTTCGCCGGGCGCATGCAGCACGAGGCCGCCCGGCTCAACTACCTCATCCAAGACCTGATCACACTCAGCAGGATCCAGGGCGCCGAGCCCATCCCCACCCCCGGACAGGTCTCGATCGACGAGTCCGTCCACGACGCCATCGACCACTGCAACACCAAGGCCGCCGCCAAGGACATCACGCTCGTCTCCGGCGGCACCGACGGCCTGCGCATCTGGGGCGACGACGAACTGCTCGTGACGGCGTTGCGCAATCTGATCGACAACGCCGTCGCGTACAGTCCGGAGCACACCCGGGTCGTGGTCAGCGTGCGGCCCGCGGGCGACTCGGTGGAGATCAGCGTCAGCGACCAGGGCATCGGCATCCCGGAGGAGGCGCTCGAGCGGATCTTCGAGCGGTTCTTCCGCGTCGACGCGGCCAGGTCGCGGGCGACCGGCGGCACCGGACTCGGTCTGGCCATCGTCAAGCACGTGGCCGCGGCGCACGCCGGCGAAGTGACCGTTTGGAGCAAGGAAGGGTCCGGCTCCACCTTCACGCTCCGCCTGCCCGCCTTCGGCGGCACGGCGGTGGCAGTACCACCCTCGATTCCCCTGGAGACAGCCCAATGACCCGCGTACTTGTCGTTGAAGATGAGGAGTCCTTCTCCGACGCCCTGTCCTACATGCTCCGCAAAGAGGGTTTCGAGGTGTCGGTCGCGGCGACCGGGCCCGAGGCGCTCGACACGTTCGACCGCAACGGAGCAGATCTGGTGCTGCTCGACCTGATGCTTCCGGGTCTGCCCGGTACGGAGGTGTGCCGCTCCCTCAGGCAGCGCTCCAAGGTGCCGGTGATCATGCTGACGGCCAAGGACAGCGAGATCGACAAGGTCGTGGGGCTCGAACTGGGCGCCGACGACTACGTCACCAAGCCGTTCTCGTCGCGCGAGCTGGTGGCCCGCATCCGCGCGGTCCTGCGCCGCCAGGGCGACGTGCCGGAGGAGCTGGAGACCGCGGTGCTGGCCGTCGGGCCCGTGCGCATGGACGTCGACCGCCACGTCGTCGCCGTGCGCGGTGAGCAGGTGCAGCTGCCGCTGAAGGAGTTCGAGCTGCTGGAGGTGCTGCTGCGCAACGCGGGGCGTGTACTGACCCGTGGCCAGCTCATCGACCGCGTGTGGGGCGCCGATTACGTGGGTGACACCAAGACCCTCGACGTCCATGTCAAGCGCCTGCGCGCCAAGATCGAGTCCGATCCGTCCAACCCGCGCTGCATCCTCACCGTGCGCGGCCTGGGCTACAAGTTCGACGCCACCGAAGAGTGAAAAACCCTTGTTCCGGTACGACTCGCGTACCGGAACAAGGGTTTCGGCGTTTTCGGGAAAGGTCAGTGGGCTTCTTCGGAAGCGGAAGCGGACGGCGTCGGGGTGGGCGTGGGAGCAGCGGTGGCGTTCGGCGCCGGGGGGTAGTCCTTGAACTCGCGGCTGCGCGTCACCACAGGGACGTTCAAGGACACGATGCCGGCGTTGGCGAACTGGAGGTCCAGCTTGATGCTCTCGCCGCCCCTGAGGCTCTTGGGGATCGCCTCGAGCATGATCTGAGGGGTGGGCTTGCCGGTGTTGACGAGCGTGTTGGCCGGGAGCTGGATCGGGGCCGTGACCTTGACCGTCCCCATGCTGCCCGCGGAGACCGCCTCCAGGGTGTCGGGGGCGCCGGCGGTGTTGAGGATGTTCAGGTAGATCGGGGCGGAGCCGCGCCAGGCGAGCTGCGCACCGGAGTCGGGCCCGAGAATGAACGCCTGCGGGATCTGAATGCCGCGCGTGCCGTAAGCACCGTTCTCGATCAATACCTGTGCCTCGTTGGGCGCGTACGGCTTGTTGGTAGTGGCGTCGAATCCGGCCCCGCAGCCCGCCAGCACGGGGGCTGCCAAGAACGCGGCGGCGACGACAATCCAGCGACGGCTGGTCACGGGCGGGTTCTCCTTGGTCTTGCGGAGGGCTCGCGCATGCGCTAAGCGCAGGCGGCGCGCATGCGTGATGTGCAGCGCCCACCATATCCATCCGAATCCATGGTCATATCCACGCCCCCGCAGGTCATTCGCTATGTCCGGAAATGCCAGACATACAGTTGAGGACTTGTCAAGCCCTAATATGCGGCCTTGACCTGCAGTTATGATGATTTCACTGTTCCGGGAGGCTGTGGACGCGTGGTACCCTGGAGTACAGCGGAAGGGGTACTTGTCACATGACTTTCCAGGTCGGCGACACAGTCGTCTACCCCCACCATGGGGCTGCTCGGATCGAAGCAATCACGAAGCGATCCATCAAGGGTGAGGAAAAGACCTACCTGGTGCTCAAGGTCGACAAGGGCGACCTTACCGTCCAGGTGCCAGCCGAAAACGCGGAACTCGTCGGTGTGCGCGATGTTGTCGGCCAGGAAGGCCTTGAGCGGGTTTTCGATGTCCTGCGGATGCCGCACACGGAAGAGCCGACCAACTGGTCTCGTCGCTACAAGGCCAATCTGGAGAAGCTCGCCTCCGGCGATGTCAACAAGGTCGCCGAAGTCGTTCGGGACCTGTGGCGGAGAGACCGCGAGCGCGGCCTGTCCGCGGGCGAGAAGCGCATGCTCGCCAAGGCGCGTCAGATCCTGGTCAGTGAGCTTGCCCTGGCGGAGAAGACCAACGAGGACAAGGCTGAGGCCCTGCTCGACGAGGTTCTCAACTCCTGAACACCAATCTTCCACGGGTGGGCGTCGGAGTCGACGTCCACCCGTTCGCTTCAGGATCCTCGGGGCGCGAGCTCAACCTCGCCGGCCTGCACTGGCCGGGCCAGACCGGGCTCGAGGGCCATTCGGACGGCGACGCGGCCGCGCATGCCGCGTGTGACGCGCTGCTGTCCGCGGCCGGCATGGGCGATCTCGGGCAGCTGTTCGGCACCGCGGACCCGCGCTGGGCGGGTTCTTCGGGTGTCGCGCTGCTGGAGGAGACCGCGCGGCAGGTGCGTGCCGCGGGCTACGAGATCGGCAACGTGGCCATTCAGGTGATCGGCAACCGGCCCAAGCTGGCGCCGCGCCGTACCGAGGCCGAGCTGGCGCTGAGCGCCGCCGTAGGTGCGCCTGTGAGCGTGTCGGCCACCACCACCGATGGACTCGGGCTGACCGGGCGGGGAGAGGGCATCGCGGCCGTCGCGACGGCCCTGGTCGTCAACCTTTCCTGAACGCCGGGCGTCTTACGTATGGATGCGTGAGGGTGTCCCGGCGGGTCGTCGCGAAGCCCGCTGTATCAGGAGGCGGCGGTTCGTCACTGGCGCGGTACGGACCGCCGTCTCCCCTTATTGGTTGTTTTGCCTGCTCTGAGGGTATGTGTCCCCACGACATGTGAACGTCTCGGGGGGAGCAACACATGATCGGCGCGATAGTTTCCGCGGTAGTCATCGGTGCCATCGTCGGCGCCCTGGCCAGGCTGGTCGTTCCTGGCAGGCAGAACATGTCCATCGGGCTGACCCTCATCGTCGGCATCGTGGCCGCCCTGATCGGAACGCTGATCGCGCAGGCCGCCGGCATGGCCGACACTCGGGGGATCGACTGGATCGAGCACATACTCCAGCTCGTGCTGGCGGTCATCGGTGTGCTTCTCGTGACGCGCTTCGGCCCGGGACGCACGGGACGTACGCGTGGAACACCCACCTGACCTGCTCATTCATAAAATCCGCGCATAAAAGCGGTAGATCGGGTAGCGAGCATCTCCGTGAGAGTGAACCGCTCACCCTCACGGGGAGGTTTCGTACCATGACTATCCAGTCCATCCTTGGCGCCATCGTGATCGGCGCCGTGATTGGCGCAATCGGTCGCCTCCTGCTCCCCGGCAGGCAGGCCATCGGCTGGATCCTCACCGTCGTCGTCGGCATCGTGGCCGCCCTGCTAGGCACGCTGATCGCTCAGGTGCTCGGCGTCGAGACGACCCCCGGCATCGACTGGATCGAGCTGGTGATGCAGGTGGTGCTGGCCATCGTCGGCGTGGGCCTGGTCGCCGGGCTCCGTCGCGGCTCCAGCGTCTAGACAGAAATAGATGGCCCGCCCGGGACGCGCCCGGGCGGGCCCTCCTCATGTCTTGTGACCGGTCAGTCTTCCGGGGGACGCGGGGTGCTGCGGAGGCGTTCGGCGGGGGCGGGGGTGTCGTCGTCGTGGATCACCGGGTGGGGGGCGGTGTCCTCCAACTCGTCCTCCCGCGGGCGCTCCCCGTCGTCGGCCAGCTCGGGGCCGTGCCCGGGATCCGGTACGTCGTCCTCGATCACGGGGTGGGGCTGGGTGTCCACGTCCTTCTCGTCGACGCGCGGGTGGACCAGCACGTCCGTCGGCTTGACCCGGTCGCCCCAGCGGACGGGGCGCGTGGGGGGCTCGGGTGCCTCCTCGTGCTGCACGGGCCACTCCGCCACCTGCGCCGCCAGCGGGGCAGGGGCCTCGGCGACCTCCTGGGCCGGCTCGGGGGCCTCCTGGGCCGGCTCGGGGGCCTCCTGGGCCGGCTCGGGGGCCTCCTGGGCCGGCTTGAGGGCTTCCCGGACCGGCTTGGCGGCTTCCTGGACCGGCGCGGGCGGCGGCGTCTCGGAGAGCCGCTCCGAGTAGATCTCGAGGGGCGGCGGCTCCGGATCCGGGTGGAAGGGGACGATGTCCCGCTCGGCCGCGCTCTCCTCGGCCTCCGCCCGATGCGCCTGTACGTGCTTGATCAGCAGGAGCCAGAGCCACAGCGCCACGGCCAGCATGACCCAGGGCGCCAGGGCCACGCCCACGGCCGTCGCCCGCACGTCGAACGCGAACCGCACCGCCGTCGCCACGTTGGCCGCCGCGGCCGCCACGATGAGCACGACCAGCACGAACGCCGCCTGCACGCGTACCAATAAGCGGGCGGAGCGCAGCAGCAGCACGTCGATCAGCGCGATCACCAGGAGCGCGTCGAAGGCCGCCGGATAGAGGAAGGCGAGATCCTGGCCCGCCTCGCCGGTGATGGCCAGCGCGCGCAGGTCGTCGAAGGAGAGTGCGCACGCGGCCCCGGCGAGGGCGGCGACCGCGAGCCCGGCCAGGGCGATGCCCAGGCGGCGCAGCATAGAGGGGGGAGTCACGTCCATGGCGGTTCGAGCCTACAGAAGAATGAGGGGCAGGACCGATCAAGGGAGACACATGGCCGAGCTGTCGGAAGATGCGCGCAAACTCTTGGATGCCCCGAATTATGCGACGGTGACCAGCCTGAACCCTGACGGCGGACCGCAGTCGACAGTCGTGTGGGTGCGCACGGATGGTGACGACGTGCTGTTCTCGACCGTGCGGGGGCGCAGGAAGCCGCGGAATTTCGAACGCGACCCGCGGGCGAGTCTGCTGGTCATCGATCCGGACAATCCATACAGGTATGTGGAAGTACGCGGGCGGGTGACCATGACGCCCGACCCGGAAGGGGCGCTCATTCAGGAGCTCTCGCACAAGTACCGGGGGATGCCATGGGAGGACAAACCGGGCGTCGAGCGCGTAATCGTACGGATCTCGCCGGACAGAGTAACGTTGCGAGGCTGATTTATCGACGCGACGGCGGGATTTATCGGCGTGACCAGCCCTCTGAGGCGTTAGCCTTGCCTTCGTGAGCCTGCACATCTACGACACCAGTACGCGCGCCATCCGTGAATTCGTTCCGGTCGAAGCCGGCCGGGCGTCGATTTACCTGTGTGGGGCGACCGTGCAGGCTCCTCCGCACATCGGGCACATCCGCTCGGGCGTGAACTTCGACGTGCTCCGGCGCTGGCTGACGCGATCCGGCTATGACATGACATTCTGCCGCAACGTCACCGACATCGACGACAAGATCATCAGGGTGGCGGCCGCGGAGGGCGTGCCCTGGTTCGTCGTGGCCGAGCGCAACCAGCGGGCCTTCACCTGGGCGTACGACACGCTCGGCTGCCTGCCGCCGACCGTCGAGCCGCGGGCCACCGGCCACGTGCCCGAGATGATCACGCTGATGGAGCGGCTGATCGCCCGCGGCCACGCCTACGCCTCCGGCGGCGACGTCTACTTCGACGTCCAGTCCTACGCCGATCGCTACGGCTCGCTCTCCAACCAGAAGCTGGACAACATGCGGGCCGCGGCCGACACCGACGACGAGTCGTGCAAGCGCGACCCCCGCGACTTCGCCCTGTGGAAGGGGGAGAAGCCGGGCGAGCCGACCTGGCCGACCCCTTGGGGCCCCGGCCGCCCCGGCTGGCACCTGGAGTGCTCGGCCATGGCGACGAAATACCTCGGCCCGGCCTTCGACATCCACGGCGGCGGGATCGACCTGATCTTCCCGCACCACGAGAACGAGATCGCCCAGTCCCAGGCGGCGGGCGACGGGTTCTCGCGCTACTGGATGCACAACGGCATGCTCAAGATCGGCGCGGAGAAGATGAGCAAGTCGCTCGGAAACTCGCTGCTGATTCCCGAGATGGTGCAGAAGGTGCGGCCGGTGGAGCTGCGCTACTACCTGGCGGTGCCGCACTACCGCTCCTCGATCGACTACTCCGAGGAGGCCCTGCTGGAGGCGGCCGCCGCGTACCAGCGCATCGAGGGCTTCGTCACGCGTGCCGCCGAGGTCATCCACGACGTCGACGCGGACGCGCCGCTGCCGCAGGCGTTCGTGGACGCCCTCAACGACGACCTCGGCACGCCGCAGGCGCTGGCGGTGGTGCACGAGGTGGTGCGCGAGGGCAACGTGGCGCTGTCGCGCGGCGACAAGGAGGCCGTGGCCCGGCTGCTCGCCGAGACGCAGAACATGCTGGACGTCCTCGGCCTCGACCCCCGCTCGCCGCAGTGGCGGGGAGCCGGCTCGGACCTCTCGCCGGTGGTCGACGCGCTGGTGGCGGTCGCGCTCGAACAGCGCAAGGCGGCCAGGGAGCGCAAGGACTACGCGGCGGCGGACGCGATCAGAAACCAGCTGGCGGCGGCGGGGATCACGGTGGAGGACACCCCGCACGGGGCCCGCTGGGAGCTCACCCGCTAGCCCACCCCTTCGGCCCGGCCCAGGCGTCGCGTCGCTTGAGCCGGGCACGGGTCCGCTGGTGGTGTCCGGAACGCGGGGTCAGATCGTCCAGGAGTAGGCGGCGTCCTCCAGCGCCTGGCGGGCGCCCTGCCTCAGGTTGGGAGCCATGGCGTGCGCGGCGTCGCCCAGGACGGCTACTTTTCCGCGAACGTACGTGCGCAGGTTCGGCAGTTCGTAGGTGTCGTGTTGGAGCACCGTGTCCTCGCGCGCGGAGGCCAGCAGCGCGGGAATGGGGTCATGCCAGCGCGCGAAGCGTTCGCGCAGCTCCGCCAGGCCGGACCGGGAGGCGGCCGGGGCGTTGGCCATCAGGTAGCAGTAGACGCGGCCGTCAGGCATCGGCACATGCCCGAATCGTTCGCCTCTGCCCCACGTTTCCACGCTCCCCTCAACGGGCTGGGGCGGAGCGATGAGGCGCCAGGTGGTGTAGCCGACGTAGCGCGGCCCGGGCGCGTGGGGCCAGAGGGAGCGCCGGGTCACGCTGTGCAGGCCGTCAGCGCCCACTACGAGATCCGCGGTGGAGGTGCCGCCGGTGCCGCCGTTGTGCAGGACCGTGCCGTCGGGCCGTACCTGGTGCACGTGGATGCCGGGCCGCAGGGCCTGGGCGGGCACGGCCGAGCGCAGCAGGTCGATCAGGTCGGCCCGGTGCACCGTCACCCACTGGCCGAAGCGGCGTTTGAGGCCGTCGATGTCGTTGCGTATCAGCCAGTCGCCGCTCGCGCCGCGGACACCCGTGGGTGGATCGGCCAGCCCGCCGGCGCGTAGGAAATCGCCCGATATCAAGGTCCGGCTACCGGTCCGGTTGCCGGTCCAGCTACCGGTCCGGTCGCCGGTCCGGTTGCCGGTCCGCCGCCGCGCCCGGGCGCGGTGATCGCCGATAAGAGGGGCTCTCCCAGCGGCACCCACGCCTATCCGCGCCGACGCCGTCTCAAGGCTCGTTACCTCTGCATGGCCCCAGCCATCTCTGGGAGGTCGCGGCTTCCCTCGAAAACCCGGTATCTCCGAGAACGCTTCACGCGAGAGGACTCTCAATTGCGTCGGCGACCAGGAAACCCTCGCGGGTCGGCGTCCAGAAGAGCCGTCGCTGGTACCCCGTGCCGGAGCGCGTGGCCTTGTGGCTGCCCGTGCCTGTACCGCTCAGGGCAGCTCATCAGACCATCGCTCGCGTCGCTTCTCAAAGTTAAACTTGCTCCTTCAAAATCAGGAAGTACATGGTTAATATTGCGGTACCACGACATGCCGAAAAGAGGTGGCGTCCGGACTCACGCCCTTAGACGTACCGAGCCGGCCCAGAACGCCGGTGGCACGCGGTCCAGAGTGCTGCGGCCAAGCCGCTGACATCCCCCAGAACCCGGTCCCCAACAATCCCGCTCAGCCGCCATCCCACGCGGCAGCAGGGTCAGCGCGACCTCCACCGCCCTCGTCCGGGCGCCCCCCACCCCGCGTCCCTGTGATTCCGACCACTCAAAGATCCTTAACCACCGCCACTTGCGCCCCACCCCCATCCACCACCCGAGGCGATGCCATGAGACCGAAAATCGGCTACTTACTCCCGACGCGCGACTGGACAGTGCTCGGCAACCAGGACCTGTCCGCGCTCATCGAGCAGGCGAAGCTGGCCGAAGAGTTGGGGTTCGACTCGGTATGGGCGGGCGACAGCCCGGTGACGCGCCCAAGAGCCGACGCGCTGACGATGCTCGCCGCAGTCGCCGCCACCACGTACCGCATCACGCTCGGCACCGCCGTACTGCTCCCCGCCCTCCGCCACCCGCTCCTCCTCGCACACCAGCTGGCGACACTCGACGGCATCGCGAACGGACGGCTGATCGTCGGGATGGGCGGAGGATTCGCCCACCCGAACACCGAGGCCCAGTTCGAGGCGATCGGAGTCGGCTTCAAGCGCCGGATCAGCCGCATGGAGGAGTCGATCGGCATCATGCGACGCCTCTGGACCGGCGAAACGATCTCTCACCAGGGCGGGCATTTCACGTTCCACGATGTGACGCTCACCCCCAAGCCCGCGCAGGCCGGCGGACCGCCGATATGGCTGCCGGGCAGCGGCGAGCGGGCGCTGCGGCGGGCGGCCCGCCTGGCCGACGGCTGGCTGCCGTACCCGCCGACGCAGAAGGCCTACGCAGAGGACCTGGAGGCGCTGACGTCGGTCGGCACGTCCCAGGCCCCGTCAACAGCGGACACCCCCGAAGTCCCGCTCCAGGGTGGGTACGGATCCGTCGGCACTTCCGAAGTCCCGCTCCCGGGTGGGTACGGATCCGTCGGCACTTCCGAAGTCCCGCTCCCGGGTGGGTACGGATCCGTCGGCACTTTCGAAGTCCCGCTCCCGGGTGGGTACGGATCCGCCGGCACCCCCGCAGCCCAGCCCCCCGGCGAGTACGGATCCGTCGGCACCTCGGCGGCCCGCCCGTTCACCCCAGCCCTGTACGCCACCATCTGCCTGGACGACCCCGAACGCGCCCGTCACCGCCTCCGCACCAGCATCGAGCGCTACTACAACGCGCCGCTCAAGTTCGTCGAGAGCATCCAGGCCATGTTCGCCGGCACCCCGGAAGAGGCCGTGAACTGGCTGAACGGCTACCTCGAGGCAGGCGCCAAGCACGTGGTGATCAGGCTCGCCGTGGACGACCATCGAGCGGCAATGGAGGAGTTCGCCGCGCAGGTGCTGCCGAGGATGGGGGAGAGATGACCACGTTTGTCCTGGTGTCGGGTGCCTGGCACGGGCCATGGGCCTGGGACCGCGTCGTACCTCTCCTGGAACGATCCGGCGCCCGCACGATCACCCCGGACCTGGCCTGCACCCCCGGCACCGGCCTGCACGATCACGTCGAACAGGTGCTCACCGCTCTGGACGCCGCTCCCGACGACCGCATGGTGCTCGTCGGACACAGCTACGCGGGCCTGGTGGTACGCCAGGCGGCCGACCTCCGGCCGGAACGCGTACACCACGTCGTACTCGTGGAGGGCTGGGCAGGTCCGGACGGCGCCGGCATGTTCACCCTCGCCCCCGGCGCCTTCGTACAGGCCATCCGCGCCTCCGCGGACGGTGACGGCAGGCTGATCCCCGCCCCCGCGCCGGAGCGCTTCGGCATCACCGACCCCGACGACGCGGCCTGGCTCCGGGAGCGGCTGCGCCCGCAGCCGCTGCGTACGTTCACGGAGACGACGCGCCTCAGCGGAGCGGTCGACCGGATCCCCGGAACAGGCATCTTCTGCCGCCCTCAGACCTTCCCCTTCGAGCAGTTCGCCAAGTCGCTGGGCTACCGGACGATTCCGATCGACGGCCCGCACGACGTGATGCTCGAACATCCGGAACCGCTCACCCAACTACTCGTCGACGTAGCCGAGGGTTCTAAAAGGGGAAGCCCAAGATTAAGCTGATGAAGTGGATCGGACGTACAACCAGTTCTGCGCCACAGCGCGGACGCTCGACCTCGTAGGGGAGCGCTGGACGCTGCTCATCGTGCGTGACCTGCTGACCGGCCCCAAGCGCTTCTCCGACTTCCAGAACAGCCTCCGCGGCCTCGGCACCGGCCTGCTGGCCGCGCGCCTCAAACATCTCGAACGCGAAGGACTGGTACGGAAGGTCACGCTCCCGGCGCCCGCCCGCACGCCCGCGTACACGCTCACAGAGGCCGGCGCCGAACTCGCCCCCGCCGTGCTGTCCCTGGCGCGCTGGGGCATGAAATGGGCCATGGGGGAGCGCCGGGAGGGCGAGGCGTTCCACGGCGGATGGGCGGTTCTGGGGCTGAGGGCCTGCTTCGACGCGGAGGCGGCGCGGGGCGTGCGGGCGATGTACGAGTTCCGGGTGGGGGACGAGGTCTTCCACGCCCTGGTCCAGGACGGGACGATCGACACCCAGCACGGTCCGGCGCAGCGTCCCGACGCCGTCATCGAGACCGACGACGAGGTGCTGGTGGACATGGCGGCCGGGCGTACGACGTTCGCGGAGGCGGTCAAGGAACGTCGCGCCGAGGCGTCCGGCGACCCGGCGGCTCTGGGCGCCCTGTACGGAATCTTCCGCATCCCGGACCCGGAAGAACGCCTCATTCCCGGCATGGGATAAGGCGCCCGGCGGCCCGAGTACCCTTGTTGCATGGCAGCAGGCGGTAGGGCTTCGGGCAGGCCCGCAAAGAAGAAGGGCCCGTCCAAAGGCGCCGGAGGGCAGGGCCGCCGGTCGCTCGAGGGCAAGGGCGCGACCCCGCCTGCCGAAATGCGGCATTGGTACAAGGACAAGGCCCGCGCCGAGCGCATGGCCCGCGAGGAACGCGGCGGCGTCCGACGTCCCGCTCCCGCGCGGCAGCGGCGCTCCGAGGACGCGCCCGAATACATCGGCGGTCGCAACCCCGTACTCGAGGCCCTGCAGGCGGGCGTTCCGTCCAACGCCCTCTACGTCGCCCAGCGCATGGACAACGACGATCGCGTACGCGACTCCATCAGGATCGCGGCCGAGCGCGGGATCGCCCTGCTCGAGGTCAGCCGCGACAAGCTCGACCGCCTGACGGAGGGCGCCGTCCACCAGGGCATCGTGCTGCAGATCCCCGCGTACGACTACGCGCACCCGTCCGACCTCGTGGAGCTCGCTCAGGACGCCGCCGAGGTCCCGTTGATCGTGGCCCTCGACTCGGTCACCGACCCGCGCAACCTCGGCGCCATCGCCCGCTCCGCCACCGCCTTCGGCGCCCACGGCCTCCTCATCCCCTCCCGCCGCTCGGCCGGGGTCACGGGCGGGGCCTGGAAGACCTCCGCGGGCACCCTCGCCACCATGCGCGTGGCCCGTGCGGCCAACCTGACGGCGGCGCTGCGCGAATACCGCGAGGCGGGCCTGTTCGTCATCGGCCTCGACGGCGCCGGCGAGACCGACATCGGCGACGTCGACCTGCTCAACGAGCCACTGGTGGTGGTCGTGGGCTCGGAGGGCAAGGGGCTTTCCCGGCTGGTCCGGGAGCAGTGCGACGTGGTGACCCGGATCCCGATACAGGCGGCCGCGGAGTCGCTCAACGCGGGAGTGGCGGCCGGAGTGGCGCTGTACGAAGTCGCTCGTCACAGGCGCCTCTAGCGTCTACACTGGTAGGCCGCGCCGACGTAGCTCAATCGGCAGAGCATCTGTCTTGTAAACAGAAGGTCAGGGGTTCGATTCCCCTCGTCGGCTCTGCAAGCGAAAGGCCCCTGAGCAGGCATTACGCCCTCAGGGGCCTTGTGCTTTCCGACCTTCAACCGGTATCTTCGGCGTCTTTGGGAGCCACCTTGGGAGCCACCGGGGTCTGTTTCCCCAGGAGAGCGCTGGAGATGGCTTCGGTCGCGGCCCGGCGGTCGCCCTCCAGGAGGTGCCCGTAGATGTCCTTGGTGATCGCGATGCTGGCGTGGCCGGGGACTTCGGAGACGACGTGGAGCGGGGTTCCCTGGGCGAGCATGAGCGACGCGCCGGAATGGCGGAGCTCGTGCGGGTGCCAGTGGCCGAGGCTCGCATTCTTGGCCAGCCGGGAGAACAGGTGCGAGAAGGTGTCAGGGTCGGACGTCCGCGTGCTGTAGGGCGTGGGCGGCGAATGCCCGCAGGGCGTCGGCGCACCATGCGTGGCCGTCGGTCTCCCGTTCCTCAAGTGAGACCGGTCGAGCGCTGCGATAGCACGCGAGCGCCTGCTCCACGATCGGCCGATGGCGTTCGGGCAGTTCCTCCAGGGCCCACAGGGCTCCCTCCTCCTTGCTCAGCACGGTTCCGGGAGGGCTTTCGAGCATCGCGATCACGCGGCACGCGTTGAGCACCCCGTAATAGGGGGATTCCAGCAGGTGATCATCCTTGAGCGCCCACGCCAGGTCCTCGAGAACGGCCGCCTTGTAGTCGGACTCCGGCACCGGCGCGAAGACGTCCTGCGGCGGCTCCCCGATCAGGGCCACGCCCCGGCTACGTGTCACGGTGATGTGCGCGGCCAGGTCCGGATCGGCCTGATGCCGGTCGTTGTAGTCCATCTGGCCGAGCAGGATCCGCTCCGTCCACGCGGCGGAATAGTGCACCTCGTATGGTCGCGGATGCTCGTGTGCTCGCGCCTGTCGGCGGGTCAGGATGGAGAGTTCCAGATCGCCGGTGATCGGCCGCCGGTCGCTTCGCATGGCCAGGGCGAGGGAGGCGTGCTCCCGTTGCCGGTCGTTGAGCGGCTCCTCGACGACCAGGAGCAGGTCCAGGTCGCTTTTGGCGCGGTAGAAGCAGCCCATCGCCAGGGAACCGTGCAGATAGGCGCCGACAAGTGGGATGCCGACGGCCGCAGGCGTGCCGGTCACATACTCGCGGACATCGGCGTCGCAGTCGTCCCACGACTGGGCGCGGTCGGCCGGATGAAGGAAGTCGCTCAGCACTCCAGGGAACCTATGGCGCGGACATTCGGCGCTACAACACTTTAATCCGAAGGTTCTGCGCCAGCGGCCCGCCGTGCATTACATGTGCGCGCCCGTACGGTCAGCGATCAGAGGGGATTACGAGCTCTCAAGTGGGAGCGACCCTGGGAGCCACCGGGCTGGACGGTCACGAACGTCGGTGGACTACTGCGGACGTTGCAGTCTCCAGCCATCTGCCCGGCGAACGCGTCTGAACGACATTGAAGATCGTTTGGGGACCTTGTAAACAGAAGGTCCGGGGTTCGATTCCCCTCGTCGGCCGTCGTTGACGGCCCGGGCAAAGACGTCCGCCGCCGTCGCGGTCTGCTCGTGGATGACGCGGGCGCCGATGTCCGGAACGATCACGCCCCTCAGCGTGCAGGTGGTGGGTTCTCGGGAAGGTCAACGCGGGTAACGGCGGCGAGGTCGTCGATTGGGATGCTCAACACGGTCGCGAGCCTGGCAAGCAGGTCAGGGGCCTCCGTACCTTGACGCCGCGACCGGTCCTCCCGATTGTGGTGCCGGCCGATCCCAGACCGGTGAGGCAAAGCAGACACTTGGCCGTACTCGTCCAGTCGAGGTTCCGATACGCGAGCATCCGGATGAGCGTCGCACCGGAGCTCGGCTTGTACTGCTCCCACGGTTGCGACGGCGGAAACGGGCGGGTGCGGGGACGCTGCGGGAATGACCGGGCGCGCTGCCGTATCTCGTCAACGCGTTCCGGGGGCAGGCACGCCACCCAACTCCCGGCATGGGCGTCCAAGGGAGTGAGCTCGTCAGGCGCGGGCATCCCGGCAAACGCGAAACTTCCGCCTGAGCACATCAAGATCATTTAGGGTTGCACGTTCGCGGATGAGCACTTTCTCTACGTCTTCAACCGCATTTCAACTGCGGCGACCGGCCGCGCTGTGGCTCTTCGGCCGGTCGTGGCCGGCGCCGCCCACGCGCATGACCACCGCCACGAAGGACCCGAGTCGGCGAAGCTCAACGACGAATGCGAGATCAACTCGGGTATCGCATTCTCAGCTCGTCCATTGCGAGGTCCCAGAAGGACCTGTAGCGCGTGGCGCCGGCCAGCCATGGCGCGAGATACCAGGCCTCCCACTCACCTTCAGAGGTGCTGACGTGGGGATTGAGGAGAACGACTCCGTCGTCCCAATACCCGGCCAGAAGGGTGTCGGCTACATACTCACCTCTCATGTCGCCGGAGACTTGCTCGTGTCCGTAGACGAAGTAGAGCTCGTCGGGCACGCTCCATGAGTTGTCGGGCTTGGGTTCTGACCAGCTCTCGGCGATCGAGGGATCGACATCACGGAGCCAGCCGACTTCTTCGATGCGCAGCAGGCAGCAGTCATCGTCGCTGCCCCACCCGTTGGCGTACAGGAGAAACTGCCGGTAACTCGGCGGCAGCTCCACACCCAGCCCCTCTTCAAGCTTGCGGACCTCTGCTTCGGTAGCGGGAGGATACAGATCGCCCAGTGGACTGACCGCCGGGTGATCAGAACCCTCGGTCGCCGGATGCCGTGCAGGGAAGCGTTCAGACCATGCGTACTGGGCACTCATTGTGAAGAAGATCTCCCGTTTCAAGTGGCTGCTGCACGTGCAGGACAAAGCCAAGGCTGCCTGGCTCGGCACATCAGGGGTCAACTACGAAGTAGCTCCGTAAGTGGCCCGCGCACGTCCACGGGGTACAGGTTCAGCTGTTCGAATTCGGCGGCCGTCGCCCATCTGAGCTCGAAGCTGTTGTTCGGTCCGTGTTCCGTAGCCTCCTCGCCGGAGAGCAACGGGGTGCCGTTGACATCATGCATGAGGAAGTAGAAGGCCGGTCGGCCATTGTGTGAGCTGGCGAAGAGCAGCCGGTCGATCGTCCCGGTGAGAGTCGTCTCCTCGTGGAGCTCACGAACTGCCGCGCTCTCCGGCGACTCGCCATCCTCCACATGGCCTCCGGGAAGAACCGCGTAGTGGTGCCCGGGACAGGCCGGCCCCCGCCAGCCTGCGGCGTCGCACATGACGCAGGTGACGCCGGGGCGGTGTCGGAGGAACCGCTTGATGACCAGGACTCGGATACCGTCGACGACCACGGCAACCGCTCGGGGGATCGGCATGGAATGGATCATACGATCGGGTCCGGCGGAGTCGGCTGAGTTCTGCGGGGCCGTCGATCAAAGACTGTGTGCCGTGATCTGACCAATGCGTAGGCGTCCTCCAGTTCGTGACGGTCCCCGGAAAGCACGGATTCGACCACGACCCCAGGGCGGCTGCGTACGAACCGGCTTTTGCCCTCACGATCCGGACCTCATCCCGGAGAATGTCGCCTCACCCGAACGGCCCTGGACGATCGTGTTCGCACTCGTGATGTCGTGCTCCCGGCGTAGATGGCACTCCGGCCGAGAGCCTAAGTCGTTGTGCTTCTAGCGCGTCGGTGTGAAGGACGAGACGATCAGCCAGATGCCGGCAACCGCGATCGCAGCGGCGACGGCGAGTTCTTTGGCCCGGCCGGGGAGCGCGCCTTTCGACCGTTCGCCGATCATGCTTCGTGCCTGGTGGACGGTCCCAGCCCAGGAGATTCGCACCCGAGGGCTCCGAGCGGCCGACGTGACGAGGACGGCCGAGACAAGCAGCGGCCACCGTACCGAATCGGCGAAAGGCATCTCGAAGTCGCCGCCGGACTGGCTGATGTACGTCGCGACGTCGAGCAGCGGGAAGAGGAGAAGAGCCGCTGCGGCCGCGGCGCCGGCCAATCGTCCCCATCGGGCAGGAGCGGTGGAATATCGCCGCCCACGCCGCCGCGCCGATGGCGCCCGTCCACAGGGTGATCCCGGACTGTTTCCGAGGCAGAGGTGACCGAGCCGCCAGGTGCAGCGCCCCCGCGGCCACCGGATAACAGACGATCAAGGGCCACGGCGGCACGATCGCACGTTCCAGCCCGGTGCATGGGTCGGGGCCCGGCAGAAAAAGTGCGGTGACGAGCCCGAACGCGAGCACGGTGCCGACCGCGACGACAGCGGTGAGCATGACCCGGCGTGACCCACGTAGGAGAAGTCCGGCCACGGCGACCGGCAGCAGGAGAACGCCCCAGAACAGCAGCTCTCCCGGCACGTTCTCCAGCGCGTAAGGACCGTCCACCGGACAGAGAGCGGAGTCCGTCACGGAACAGAACCAGCCGACGCTCTGCCTGCCGATCCCGAAGGTCGTCAGGATTACCGGTCCGGACGCGGCCAGAACCGCACCGAAGCGCAGCACCGCCGCCACCGGGGATGGCGCTGCTGCCGCGGGTTGCTGCATGCGGCACCTTCTCCCGAAAATGATCAATCCGGGTCAGGGTAGCGGATGACCGTCGCCTGAGCGGGGGCCGCCGCCCGGGAGCCCGGTCGAGAAGGAGGCTTCCGCGCCGACCCTGCCATGTGAAGGCTCCCTTGCCGTCGATGATCTGCATGAGCGGTTCGACGTGAGAGTCGCCGGTGTAGCAGGACTCACCGCGCTCCATCGCCACAGCGTGTCGCGTCGGTCGGCGGAAGGCGGAGTGGGCGAACGGCTGGTTGCTGGAGGTGACGAGCTTGCCGCGCGCCCAGCTCGTACCCGCCTCATGGGGTGACCCCTGCATTCAGGACCAGCTCACTAGGGCTGCCTGGTCGGGCAGATGTCGCGGTAGGGCACGTCCTTGAGGGAGGCGGCCCAGTCGGCCGGGGAGAGCGTGTGCCCGGCACGGCGGCACACGTCCTGGACGATCCGATCGGCACCGATCGGGATCTCGTGGACGGAACCCCAGCCGGCGGCGTAGAGGGTGGAGCCGTCCGGGCTGAAGGCGAGCGAGGTGATCTGGGAGCCGTGCAGGTTGAACGCGCCGCCGAGCCGCCGCATGGCGTTGACGTCCCAGACCTGGAGGATGCCGTCCATGGTCACGCTGGCGAGGAGATCGCCCTTCGAGGAGAAGGCCAGTTCCGCGATCTGACCCGTCGTGCCGCGCAGAACCGGCGTGATCTGCTCCGGCCCCTGGACCGTCCACATCGCGATGCGGCCGGCCGGACCGGCGCTGAACGCCAGCCGCCCCTGGTCGTCGACGGCCACTGCCGAGGCGCCGCGTACCACATCGAAGGCCGCGTCGACCGGCCTGCCGGTGGTGAGGTCGATGAACCTTCCGTAAGTCGAGGCGAGGCGCCCGTCCGGCGTGTACGGCCCGCCGTCGATCTGCGAGCCGAACGTGCGCAGGATGCGCCCATTGGCGGTGTCCAGCACGAGTAGCCGGAAGCTGCCTTCCTGGGTGGATGGCTGGAGTGTGAGCGCGATCGTCTTGCCGTCCTGGCTGAAGTCGGCACGCCCGGGGTTGTTCGTGTTCTTGTGAGGTGTGGGGATCTGCCAGAGCTTCTTGCGTGTCGCGAGGTCGATCAGCCGCACGCTCGTGAAGTCCGCGATGAGCATGCGGGTGCCGCTCCGGTCAAATCCCCATGCCCCTAATTCGTCGAGCGGGAACGTCGCCACCTCCTTGCGGCCGCGCAGGTCCCAGAGCCCGAGGCGGTTCTGATCGGGATCCTCCATCGCCACCCACTGTCCTCCGGGACTGAGTTTCGCCATTCCCCGCCGGACATGGGGGTCGGCCGGAATACGCCGGAAACGGGCCGCGGAGCTAGATCGCCGATAGATCGCGCAGGTCAGCGATTGGTTGTGGGGTAGCTGCCTCGGGCGGTGCGAGCAGAATTCAAGTGACCGCCTAGACTAGTACTCCAGTGACACTTCGCGATCATGGTTCGGATCTGCGCTGGTAGTGGCAGCGCCGGGCTGTTGCTTGGTGGCGGCGGCGCCAGTCTGACCAGCGCAGGACGTGCGTAGCGGAGTGGGGCCGGGTCAGTACGAGCGCGGCCAGGAGCCAGCGGATCTCGGGCAGGGTCAGCGGGATGCGGTCGTCGTCGGTGCTGGGTGGCTGGGCGGCGGCGATGGCTGCCAGCAGGGCCAGGGCGAGCATGGCCATCAGGTCCCGTCCAGCGCTTTTCGATCAGCTTTCAGTCGATGACGTTGCGGTCGCTCTCGCCGAACAGCTGGTCGATATGCGGGTAGGCAATCTTGTCCGAGGCGCGAAAGAAGATCAGATCCTTGAAGTTACGGATGCGCGGCATCATGTCGGACCCGAACAAGGTGGCCAGGACGAAGACCGGAAAGTTCTGCCCCTGGGTGTCCGCACGCACGGTGGAGGGCTGGATGTCGGAGGTGTTGGCCAGCAGCCCCTCGATCAAATACACCGCCTCCCACGGCCCACGCGGGATGAACCGCCGTCTGGAGTTCGACCGGAAGCAGGTGCACGACGCGAGGATCACGGGGATCGGCGCTGACATCAGCGGGCGCATCCGGCGGTCCGTGGTGCCTGGTCAGGGGCCAGGGTGAGGGCCGAGGTCGCGGACGGTCCGGGCGAGCGCGCGGATGAGGTCGTTCTCGGTGTCTGACCGCCATACCAGCGCGTAGGTCAGGGGCTCGACGTCGTGGACCGGCAGGTAGACGATGTCCTGCCGTACCCAGTACCGCGTCATGTGGCTGGGGAAGAGTGCCACGACCTCGCCCATGCCGGTCCAGGTGAGGATCTCGGCGCTGCTGCGCACGAGCGGGCCGCGCTCGATGGCGCGGCCCCTGCGGGTGTGAGACGGGACATAGCTGTCGAACCAGTAGTCCGGTTTGGTTTCGATGTCGACATGCTGGAAGTCGCCCACCACCTCCAGCGAGACGGACGTGCGCCCGGCGAGTTCATGCTCGGCGGCGATGGCCAGCACCCGAGGCTCTGCGAAGAGCGCCGGGCCAACGGTGAGGTCGGGCTCCTCGACGGGTAGCCAGGCAACCAGGACGTCGATCTCGCCGCGGCGCAGTCCGCCGAACAGGTCGGCGAAGGGCGGGTGGCTGATGTGCAGCTTCCAGGCGGGGTGGCGGGCGCGGAAGGTGTCCCAGTACGGGCGCAGCTCGTGGACGTTGATGGGCAGCATGCCGACGCGGAGCACGGCGGTGATGCCCTGGGCGGTCAGGCGGGCGCGTTCGAGGCTGTCGCGCAGGCCGGCGTAGACGGGCCTCAGGTCGTCGCGGAGCTGACGGCCGAGCGAGGTGAGCTGGACCTGGCGGCGGTTGGAGCGGTCGAACAGCGTCCCACCCAGGCGGCGCTCCTGCTCGGAGATGGCCTGGCTGACCCGGGCCTGGGACACGTGCAGCCGTTCGGCGGCCCGCCTGAAGTGCAGCTCCTCGGCCAGAGTCAAGAAGATCTCGATGTCCCGTATTTCCACTGACGTCTCTCAGGACAGGCTGAGGTGCAGCGGACCGAGGTCGCACACGGTCTGGGCGAGTGCGCGGACGACGTCGTTCTCGGCCTCGGTGTGCCACACCAGCACGTAGGTCAGGGGTTCGAAGTCATGGAAGGGCAGCCAGGCGATGTCAGGACGGCTCCAGTAGCGGGCGGAGTGGGCGGGCAGGGAGTTGACGACCTCCCCGACGCTGACGAGGGCGAGCAGCTCCTCCATGTGGGTGACGAGCGGGCCGCGCACAATCCGGTGGCCGCGCGGGGTGTGCGGGGGCAGGAAGCCGTCGGCCCAGTAGCCGGGAAGCCGCGGCGAGTCGGTGTGCTGGAAGTCGGCGAGCATCTCGATCGAGGCGGCGGAGCGGGTGGCCAGCTCGTGGTCCACGGCGACGGCCAGTAGCCGGGGGTCGGTGAACAGGACCGGTCCCACGGTGAGGTCGTCCTCCACCACGGGCAGCCAGGTGACCAGGACGTCCACCGTGCCCTCGCGGAGAACCGCGAAAGGGTCGGTGAAGGGCGCGTGGCGGATGCGCAGGTCCCAGTGCGGGTGCCGGGACCGGAACGTCTGCCAGTAGGCGCGCAGGTCGTGGGCGTTGCCCGGGATCATGCCGACGCGGAGCACGGCGGTGATGCCGCGGGCGGCCAGATGGGCGCGTTCGAGGCTGTCACGGAGGCCGGCGTAGACGGGCCTCAGGTCGGCGCGGAGCTGCTGACCGAGCGGGGTGAGCCGCACGCGGCGGCTGGTGCGGTCGAACAGTGGGGCACCGAGGCGGCGCTCCTGCGCCTTGATCGCTTGGCTGACCCGGGCCTGGGAGACGTGCAGCCGCGCGGCCGTACGGCCGAAGTGGAGCTCCTCGGCGAGCACCAGGAAGATCTCGATGTCCCGCAGCTCCATATACATCCCTTTCCTCCGATAACCCGCATGTTATCGACCAGCACACGAAGTCGGCGTTGATCCAGGTCACGGCGCAGTGCAGCCTGGAAACCACCCGGAAGCGGCCGAATCCATGCGCCCCATGTCGTCGCCGGGCGACTCACTCATTGGCTGAAGGAGCATCCTCATGCGAGCACGTATGACCAACCCTGCCTTCGTCCCGCCCGGCGCGATGACGGGCATCGGCGCCATCTTCACAGCCGTCGACCAGGGCGGCATCCCCCACGAGTTGCAGGAGACCGTCGGCCGGCGCGCCGGCCAGATCAACGGCTGCAGCGCCTGCGTGCACGCGCACACGCAGAACCTGGGCAAAGCCGGTGAGAGTGGGAAGCAGATCGCGGCCGCCTGGCGGGAGGCGCCGTTCTACACCGACGCCGAGCCGGCCGCCGCCATCAAGACGCCCGCAGGCGCCGGCTGGGCCTGGCCGCCGCGATGAGCGAGCTCGATATGACGGCGGTGTACGGCATGCACGACGCGTTGCGCCGCGAGGTGATCCAGCTGTCCCGCCTCACCGTCAGGCTCGGCCAGGACCCCCGCCGCGACCTGCGCTGGCGGCGGTTCAAACAGTCTCTCCGTCGCCACTTCGCCGCCGAGGACCAGGCGCTGTGGCCGCCGCTGCGCCGGAGCCTGGCCCACCGGCCGGACCGCCTGACGCTGCTGGAGGCGCTGGAGGCCGAGCACGCCGCCCTGGAAGAGCTCATCGACGCCATCGACGAGCTGCACGCCGACACCGAAGCCGGCCTCGGCGGGCTCGGTGACCTCACCGACTCGCTGGTCACGGGCCTGACCGGGCACCTCAAGCATGAGGAGGACACGGCGCTTCCGCTGATCGGGCAGACGCTCACCGCGCGCCAGTGGGCGCGCTTCACTCGCCTCCACACGCGGCCGACCGGCCTCGACCGCTGGAGCACCACACCGTGAGCACCATCCCGCCGACCACCCTCGCACTGATCAGCAGTGCCATTGATGACAACACCGAGAGGCGTCGACGTCACGCAGTTCCTTGGCGTCGCAAGGAGCTCAAAGGAGGTTTCGCAAGCCTCATTGACGTGGGCGCAGTCCGTTGAGAGCGGTCTCGACGATGCTGTAGGCGTATTCGGGGGTGAGCGGTCCACTGCGCTGCAGCCATCGGTTGGGCAGCGGTCCCCACAGCACGTCGACGGCCACGTCGAGGTCCAGGTCCTCGGCAAGCTGCCCGGCCCGTTGGGCGCTGCGCAGTCGTTGTTTCTTCAGTTCTCTCATCGGGCCGTCCAGTCGTTCCGCGTAGAGAGCGGCGAGCGCCGGATCATGGGTGATCTCGGTGTTCAGGGCGCGCATCGGCTCGTCGTAGCGCGGATCGTTCAATTCCACGACCGTGGCCCGCAGAACCGCCTTCAGGTCCGCCTCCAGATCTCCGGTGTCGGGCAGGGCGGCCTCTCCCCCGTCCGGTTGCTCGCTCAGCATGAGGAAGGCGTCGAAGAGGACCGCTCCCTTGGAGGGCCACCAGCGGTAGATCGTCTGCTTGCCGACGCCGGCCCGGGCGGCGATGCCCTCGATGCTCAGCTTGGCGTAGCCGACTTCCTGTACCAGCTCGAACGCGGCGACGAGAATGGCCCGCCGGGAGGCCTCGTTCCGGCGGGCGGTGCTGGGGAGGGTCTTGGGCTGTGCCGTCATGCCGACGAACCTACCAAATAACGAGACGAGACGGTCCGTCTTGACGCGGCGGGTGCGCGTCGGTATGGTCTCCTTCGCACGACAAGACGAGACGGACCGTCTCGAATGATGTGAATGCAATAGATCGGAGTTTCCCGCATATGAGCATCCCGCCCACCGCCCCCCGCACCTGGTTCATCACCGGAGCCAGCCGCGGTCTCGGCCGCGCGTTCGCCCTCGCCGCGCTGGAGCGCGGCGATCAGGTGGTCGCCGCCGCCCGTACCATCACGCCCCAGGACTTCGACGACCGGTACGGCAACCGGCTGCTCACCCTCGCCCTGGACGTGACCGACCGGGACGCGGTGTTCGCCGCCGTGAACACCGCCGTCGAGCACTTCGGCCGGCTGGACATCGTGGTCAACAACGCCGGAACCATGTCCTCGGGCATGGTCGAGGAGTTCACCGAGGCCGAAGCGCGCGCCCAGCTGGAGGTCAATCTCTTCGGCGCGATGTGGGTCTGCCAGGCCGTCCTGCCGCACCTGCGTGCCCAGGGCTCCGGGCACATCGTGCAGGTCTCCAGCATCGCCGCGCTGGGCGGCTTCCCGAGCACCGGGATGTACAGCGCGAGCAAGTTCGCATTGGAGGGCATGAGCGAGGCGCTGGCGATGGAGGCCGCGGCGTTCGGCGTCAAGCTCAGCATCGTCCAGCCCGGCGGCTACTGGACCGACCTGTACACCAGCATGACCACGACCTCACCTCTGGAGGAGTACGGCCCGCTGCGCGCCGAACTGGAGAAGCAGTGGGCCGAGGGCTCGATCGACAGCGAGCCGCGCCTGGCCGCCGAAGCGCTGCTGAAGCTGGTCGACAGCGAAGACCCGCCGCTGCGGCTGCTGCTCGGCAGCATGGTCTACGACCTGGCCTTCGACATCTCCCGCCGGCGGATGGCGACCTGGGCCGCCTGGGAGCAGGTCAGCCGAGCCGCCGAACACGCCGTACCCGCCCCCGAAACCACCGGTTGACCGGGGACCGGCGTCGAGCACCGGCCCTTCCGGCAGCAGAACCGCCGCACCGCCGGCTCCGGCAGCTCCGCCGGCGACTGTCCACTCGGCCGTACCGCCATCAGGAGGACGCTTCATGCGTCTCGATCATCCCTCATCCGACACTCGACTCAGCCTTGCCAAAGCCCGCGGAAACGTTGCCGGTGACCGGGCAGCCCGCGGGCGCGACGAAAATCCGCGAAAGGATCAGCCAATGACAGACACCGACGTGATCATTGTGGGCGCCGGTCCGACCGGCCTCATGCTGGCCGCTGAACTGCGTCTGGCCGGTGTGCGACCGCTGGTGCTGGAGCGGCAGCCGCGGCGCCGGGACACCCCGAAGGCCGGAGGTCTCGGCGGGCAGATCCTGGAACTGCTGCGCTACCGAGGCCTGCTGGAACGCTTCCAGGCAGCCTGCACCGACCCCGTCCCGGCTCCCCGGTTCCCGTTCGGCGGTGTGCATTTGGACTTCACTCAGCTGGCAGACCCTCCGATGCACGCCCTGCCGCTCCCCCAGCAGCTGCTTGAGCGGTTGCTCGACGAGCGCGCAAGCGAACTCGGTGTCGAGGTCCGCCGCGGTCACGAGGTGGCCCGGTTGAGCCAGGACGATGCCGCGGTGACCGTGGACGTGCGAGGTCCGGACGGGACGTACCAGGTGACCGCCCGGTACGTCGTGGGGTGCGACGGCGCGCGCAGTCGGGTTCGTGACTGGGCCGGCATCCCGTTTCCCGGCACCACCTACCCGGAGGTCAACCGGCTGGCCCAGGTCACCTTGCCCGAAACGGTGACCGTGCTCGGCAACGGCGACCTCGACGGCCCGGGCTTCGGCACGATCCGCGCGGGTTTCACCCGGACGGATCACGGTCTCTTCGGAGTCGGCTCATCGCCCGACTCCAGGGTCGTCTCGCTCTACACCATCGAGGACGAGACCACCGAATACGACGACGACACCTCCATGACCGTCACCGAACTCCAAGACAGCGTCCGCCGCGTGCTCGGCGTGACGCTGCCCGTGGGAGAAGCGCTCCGGCTGTCGCGGTTCACCTTCAAGGCCCGCCAGGCCGAGCGCTACCGCCACGGGCGGGTCCTGCTGGCCGGTGACGCGGCGCACCTGTTCCCCGCCACCGGCGTGGCGATCAACGCCGGCATGCTGGACGCGGTCAACCTGGCCTGGAAGCTGGCCGCCGACCTCCACGGCTGGGCGCCGGCCGGGCTGCTGGACACCTACCACGGCGAACGCCACCTCGCCGGCGCCCGCACCATGCTGCACACCCGAGCCCAGGTCGCGCTGCGGCGCGGGCACGATGTGGCGGCGGAGGCACTGCGGGAAGTCTTCCAGGAGCTGCTCGCCGACGAGCAGCCGTTGCGCCGCATGGGGGCGCTTGTCGCCGGCTCTGACATCCGCTACCCGATGCCCGGCTCCGGCCACCACGCGTTGGCCGGCACCTTCGCCCCCGACCTCACTCTGCACACCGACCAGGGCATGACCAGTGTCGCGGAGCTCCTGCACACCGCGCGGCCCATCCTTCTCGACCTCGCCGACCGCCCGGACCTGCGCGAGACCGCCCGGGACTGGCAGCCTCGCGTCGACGTCGTCACCGCCAAGACCGATCAGCGGCCGGCCGACGCCCTGCTGATCCGCCCGGACGCGCACATCGCCTGGGCGGCGACCATCGACGAACCCGCCGACAGCGCCGCGCCCGCGCTGCGCGAAGCACTCTCCGGCTGGTTCGGCACCCCCTGAAACGACGACCAGATCTGATGCGGAGTCGTGTCAGCGACCACGTCAGGACGCAACGGCCCGATATCAGAGCGGTCGGCGACGGTGTATGCCATGAGCCGTTCAGCGGTCGCGGCCCTCGCCGCCCCGCCTGGCCGGCGCCCACCGCCGGGCATCGCGCCGTGATCAGACCCGTCCCGCTGTGCCGGGTCGTGCCGGGCAGATCCGGTTTCCCTGTCTTCACCATCGACACCGCTCAACGGGGGTACACATGTCCATCTCACAACGGCGAGGATCTCTTGCCGCCGTCGTACTCGCGACCGCGCTCGTGGCCGCCGGGGCTCCCGCCGCATCCGCGACGGTGAAGTCGGCGGTCGAGATCTCCGGCGGTCTCACGCAGCCCGCCTTCTCCTACAAAGACGCCATCCGCGAGCACGTCCGGGTGCAGTCGCCGGTCGACAGCGACGGCGACGGCAAGAAGGACCTGGTCCGGGTGGACATCATCCGGCCGAAAGAAAGCAGTTCCGGGCTCAAGGTCCCGGTGATCATGCATGAAAGCCCGTATTTCGACGAACCGGGTGTCGGCTTCGAGCTGGATCGCAAGACGTACGACGCGGACGGGAACCTGACGAAGTTTCCGCTGTTCTACGACAACTACTTCGTGCCGCGCGGGTACGCGTTCGTGTCCGTCGACATGATCGGCACCAGGTTGTCGGACGGCTGCCCCACCTCCTACGGCGCTTCCGACGTGCTCGGCGGGAAGGCGGTCATCGACTGGCTGAACGGCCGGGCGACCGCCTACGACGACAACGGCGATCCAGTGAAAGCCTCCTGGACCACCGGACGTACCGGGATGATCGGCCAGTCGTATGAGGGAGCCCTCGCCATGGGGGTCGCCGGCACCGGGGTGGCGGGGCTGGAGACGATCGTGCCGGTCGCGGGGTTCAGCAGCGGGTACGGGATGTGGCGCGCGAACGGCACCCTCACCTGGTTCAAGGGCGGACCGGAGTGGCAGGCCGACCGGGTCGATCTCGACCCGGAGGAGAAATGCGCGGCGGTGCGCCGCCGGCTGGCCGCCGGCTCGGATGACGAGACGGGCAACTACAACGCCTTCTGGCACGAGCGCGACTATCGGAGCGGGCCGATCTCGAAGGCGCGCAACGTGCGTGCCAGTGTCTTCACGGTGGTGGGGATGCAGGACCGGAACGTGCGAGCCGACCAGTTCTCCACCTGGTGGGCCGCGCTGCCCCGCGACGTGCAGCGCAAGGCGTGGGTGACGCAGTACGGGCACCTCGACCCGTTCTATGCCCGCCGCGACGTGTGGGTCGACACCCTGCACCAGTGGTTCGACCACGAGTTGATGGGCGTGGCCAACGACATCATGCGCCAGCCGCGCGTTGACGTACAGCTCGGCCCGGACCGCTGGATCGCCCAGGCCGACTGGCCGGCGCCGACGCGGACGGTGACCCTGCGACCGCGGCAGGACGGCTCACTGGGCCGCAAGCCCTCGACCGGAACCGGCAGCTACCTCGACACCCGCCAGACCGAGGTGGCGATGGCCGGCGATCCTGCCACCACCAACGCCAACCGGCTGGCCTTCCTGACCCCGCCGCTGAAGACCGCGATGCGGCTGTCGGGAACGCCGTCGGTGAGCCTGCGCCTCACGCTGGACAAGCCGACCGCCAACCTGGGCGTCCTGCTCGTCGACTACGGCCAGGACACCCGCATCCACGGCGTCGATCCCGCCGGCGGGCAAGGCCTCAAATTCATCGGTGGCGAGGACTGCGTCGGCGAGAGCACGGCCGATGACGACGGCTGCTACTTCAGGGCCGCCGACAACACGGTGACCTCCGGCTTCCAGGTGGTCACCCGCGCAATCCTGGACGCGCAGAACCACAAGTCGCTGAGCCGCGCGACCCCGCTGACGCCGGGCAAGTCGTACCAGATCACCTGGTCGATGCTGCCGCAGGATTACGAGTTCAAGGCAGGACACCGCCTAGGCCTGGTGCTGACCGGAACCAACGACGACATCACCGATGCCGAACCCGGCACCGGGACCAAGGTCACCGTCGACCTGGCCGGCACGTCGGTCTCGCTGCAGCTGGTCGCCGGCACGTCCAGCGCGAAATAGCTCGATCGATCTTCACCTACGGTCGCGGTCGGCGTGGTCGCGACCGTACGCATAACGTCCCGGACATTCTTGCCGGCACCTGCCACCACAAACCCGGCACGAAATGCCGCTGAAGGTGAAGAACACTATCGCGCCTGCGATCGCCGTACATCGTTCACAGATGCGAAGGAGCACACATGACGACCTCGAACCCGGCCAACGCGACCTGGACCGGCATGGTGCCGGTCGACGACACGGCGCTGGCCGTGACCGACACCGGCGGTCCCGGCGCCCCCGTGGTCTACCTCAACGGCCAGTTCGGCATTCAGCCGCAATGGCGGCGGGTCATCGCCGAACTGGGGACGGGGTGGCGGCACATCACCTACGACATGCGGGCTCGCGGCAAATCGCAGCGTTCGGCGGACTATTCGTTCGAGACGAACGTCCGCGATGTCGATGCCGTTCTCGCGGCCCGGGGAGTGCACCGGCCGCTTCTGGTCGGCTGGTCCTACGGCGCGGCAGTCGCGGCACACTGGGCCAGCCGCAATCCCGACCGTACCGTGGGCGCGGTCCTGGTTGACGGCGCGTACCCGCACGACTGGCTCGACGAGGCCATGGAGCAGCGGATCCGCAAGCTGTTTCGGCGGATGAGCTGGTTCTGGCCGCTGCTGCGCCCGTTCGGCATGGCCCCGCGGATGACCGCTGACCAGCAGGCGGACAGCAACATCGAGCTCGGCGTGATCTCCCGCGAGCGCGAGCTCGGCCCCGTGCTGAACAACATCACCGTCCCGGCGCGGTATGTGGTCGCTTCGGGGACGTCCTTCGGAAGCCGCAGCGATGAGCAAGAACGGAT
Source organism: Nonomuraea sp. JJY05 (assembly GCF_043496855.1). Classification (NCBI taxonomy): domain Bacteria; kingdom Bacillati; phylum Actinomycetota; class Actinomycetes; order Streptosporangiales; family Streptosporangiaceae; genus Nonomuraea; species Nonomuraea sp. JJY05. The sequence continues at coordinate 2,060 of NZ_JBIEIS010000075.1, read as the reverse complement.
GCGCGCCAGCCTCGATACGGTGATCGCCGGCAACCCGAACATCCGCATCGGCGCGAAGGTCGCCGGCAACCACGGTGCGATCCTGCGTAAGGACTTCCGCGCCATCGCCGTGGCCGTACGCGAAGTCGCCGCCCTCGATCGCGGAGGGCGCCTGAAGGCATGACCGGCGCACTGACGATCCGCCAGGCAGCGGCCTTCGCCGGTGCCACGGTGAAGACCGTGCGGCATCACCCCCGGCTCGGCCTGGTCGACCTGCCGGTCCGCGATCTTTCCGGCCGCCGACGGTACGCCTCGGCCGAGCTGCCGCGGCCGGCTCAGGTCCGCACCGCGGCCGGGCCGGGGCCCCAACCTATGAGGAGTGAGTCATGGCCCGAGAGGCGACCCGCAGACCGGTGGACTTCGCCGCGCTGAGACCTTCGTGGATGTCGTGGACGGCTATCGGCTCTGGGTGGAGATGGCCGGCGATCCGGAGCGGCCCGCCCTGTTGCTGGTGATGGGAGCCAACGCAAGCGGGCTGGGCTGGCCCGACGAGTTGGTCGAGCTGCTGTCCCGGGACCACTTCGTCGTCCGCTATGACCACCGCGACACCGGACGCTCCACCCATGCCTTCCACGAGCGTCCCTACCCGATTCGGGCGCTGGCCGACGACGCGATCGCGGTCCTCGACGCGCTGCGGATCGCACGCGCTCACGTGGTCGGGATGTCGCTGGGCGGCACCCTCGTCCAACTGCTCCTCCTCGACCACGCGGACCGGCTGTCGAGCGCCACGATCTTCGGCTCCGCGCTGCTCGGCGGAGCGGCCCCCGACCCCGGCATCTCCGACGACGACCTGCCCGGGCCCGACCCCCGGCTGCTCGCTCTGTGGGCGGAGCTCGGCCAAGAGCGCGACCCCGAGACGGAGCTGCGCTGGCGCGTCGAGCACTGGAGGGTCCTCAACGGGGACGTCCTGCCCTTCGACGACGAGGAGTTCGCCGATCTTGAACGCCGGATCGCCGCCCACAGCGGCAGCTGGCGCAGCCCCGCCGCCCATGCCCTGGCCGACCAGTCGGGCATGGAGCGCGGGGCCGAACTCGCGAACGTCTCTTTGCCCACCTTGGTGATCGACGCGCCGGAGGATCCCATCACCCCGCCCCCGCACGCCACCCGGCTGGCGCGCGCCATCCCCAGCGCCACTCTCGTCACAGTATCCGGTCTCGGCCACGCACTGCCCCGCGCGATCGTGCCGCCCCTCGCAGCAACGATCATCGCCCACACCGGCCGGCGACCCTGACACGGGAGAACCGTCCCAGGCGCCCGTAGACCCTTGTACGGCCGGGCGGGGCTGGGCGTTCACCGAGCCGTCCACCTGCGGGCGCCGGCGTGTTCAGGTGGAGTAGTCGGAAATGATCAATCCCAGCTCACCCTCAGAGGGCAAGATCATCCTCAGCGCCAACGGCTGTTCCTGGGTTCCTCAACCTCTGAACCCCATGGGCTGAGCCCCCGTCCGCACTGTCTGGAGGAGTCATGACAAGTAGGTTCACCGAGTTGGTTGTCGACTGCCACGATCCGGAGCGCCTCGCGGCCTTCTGGTGCGCGGTCCTGGACTTCAAGGTGATCGACCGGAGCGAGGACAAGGTCGAGATCGGCTCCTGGGAGCCGACCGTCGAGGAGGTCCGGGCTCGCCAGATGCCGCCCACTCTGCTGTTTATCCGGGTGCCTGAGGGCAAGATCGTGAAGAACCGGCTCCACCTGGACGTCAGCCCGATCGACGGCAGTACTGACAACGAGGTGGCCAGGCTGCTTGGCCTTGGCGCCGCCAAGGTGGACATGGGCCAGGGCCCTGGCCGGAGCTGGGTGCTCATGGCCGACCCCGAGGGCAACGAGTTCGACGTCCTGCGCACCCTGCTACCAGCCCAACTAGATGATCCGCCTAAGGGTTAGTAGTCGTAGGCCGTCAGTGGGGGGCTCACCCCGAGGTGTGGACACCGATTGTCATGCGGCGAGCAGCACCTTATCGATGGTTTGCTGCTCGTAGTCCATCGGGCTCAGATAGCCCAGGGTGGAATGTCTCCTGCGGGTGT
>NZ_JBIEIS010000074.1:0-37972 GCF_043496855.1 Nonomuraea sp. JJY05 | reverse complement strand
GCGCGTTCGCAACCTCACCCCGGGTGAGGGCCTGAACGCCGCTTCCGGCGAGTACGTCAACATGTTCGAGGCGGGCATCCTCGACCCGGCCAAGGTGACGCGCTCGGCGCTGCAGAACGCCGCCTCCATCGCGGCGCTCTTCCTCACCACCGAGGCCGTCATCGCCGAGAAGCCCGAGAAGAACGCTGCTGCTGCGGCCATGCCGGGCGGCGGCGACATGGACTTCTAGCCCGAGCCCTCCCGGTAGATCTGTGGTCGGCGGACGTCCGACGTCCCCGTGGATCATGCGGACGCATGCGGTAGATCCGTGGTGGGCGGACGTCCGACGTCCTCGTGGATCATGCGGGACGGACCGGGTGGATCCGTGGTCGGCTGACGTGCCATGCCGCCGCGGATCATGCGAGGCGCACCCGGTAGATTGCGCGCATGCCCTCCACCCCGCGCCCGGACGACCGCGTCGCCTCCGCGTTCCGGTTCGCCACCGAGCTGATCGCCTGGGTCGCGACCCCGTGGGCCCTCGCCCCGCACTCCGTGCCGCTGGCCGTGCTGTCGGTCGTCGTGCTGATCGGCCTGCCCACCCTGTTCTCGACGCCGGGCGACAAGCGGAACGTGATCGTGGCGGTGCCGGGGCCTGTGACGATCGCACTGGTCCTGTTGCAGCTCGTGGCGGCGGTGGCGGCGGCGTGGGCCGCCTGGCCCGTCATCGTCGCCGTGGCGGTGTCGGTGCTGGCCGCGGTCACCGTGGTGCTGGAGCTGCCACGCTGGCGGTGGCTGCTCTCCCGGTGAGCCCGGGCAACGGCGACCTGCTCAGGTAACGGTGACGTGTCAGGTAACGGTGACGTGCTCAGGTAGCGGCGGCGTGCTCAGGTAGCGGCGGCGTGCTCGGGCGCTGGCGACCTGCTCAAGGGCGGTGACCTATTCGAGCGGTGGTGCGAAGGCCTCGTGGAGCTCGGAGATCGAGGCCATCTCGGTGAGGAACCCGAATTGGCCCGCCCGCATCTGCCGGGCTCCGTCCAGGAACGAGCGCAGGGCCAGCCGGGAGAGCGCGCCCCCGATGCTCACCCGCCGCACGCCGATCCCGGCGAGCTGCTCCAGCGTGATCGACGGGTCCGCGAAGCCCATCACGACGTTGACCGGCCTGCCGACGGAGGAGACGACCGCGCGCATCTCCTCGAGCGTGCGCAGGCCCGGCGCGTACAGGACGTCGGCGCCCGCCGCCTCGAACGCCTGCAGGCGCCTGATCGTGTCGTCCAGGCCGCCGACGCCGTACAGGAGGTTCTCGGCCCTGGCGGTCAGGACGAGCGGGACGGGCAGCCCGCGGGCGACCTCGACGGCCGCCTGGATCCGCTCGACGGCGAGCCCGAAGTCGTAGATCGGCGTCCGGGGATCGCCCGTCGCGTCCTCGATGGACGCCCCGACGGCGCCGCACGCGCAGGCGTCCTCGATCATCTTGGCCGCCTCGGCGGGTTCGTCGGCGAAGCCGTTCTCGAGGTCGGCGTTCACGGGCAGCGGCGTCGCCTCGCTGATGAGGCGGCAGTTGTCGAGGACGTCCTGCCGGTCGGCCCGGGTGCGGCCGAGCATGTTGGCCACGCCGAGGCTCGTGGTGGCGACCGCCTCGAAGCCGAGGCCGGCCAGCAGCCGCGCCGTCCCGGCGTCCCACGGGTTGGGCAGCAGGAGGGGTTCCGGCCGCTCGTGGAGAGCCCGGAAGCGGACGGCCCTGGTCATCTGATCGGTCATGAAGCCCACTCTCGTCAGTGCCTTCCGGATCCGTCAAATGCATAGATCGAACTTTTGACATCAGGAATACTGATGGGTCGTGACGGTGGAAGAGCTTGAGGCGTTCGTGTGCATCGCCCGGTCAGGCGGGTTCACGGAGGCGTCCAGGAGGCTCGACCGGTCCCAGCCCGCGATCAGCCGCCGGATCAGGGAGCTGGAGCGCTCGCTGGGCGCGGCGCTGTTCGAGCGGGCCGGTCGCCGGGTGGTGCTCACTGAGGCGGGACGGGCGCTGCTGCCGTACGCCGAGGCCGCCCTCGCGGCGATGCGCGACGGCGAGCGAGCCGTACGGGACCTGTCACAAGAGCCCGCCGAGGCGCAGACCCTCAGCCTGGCCATCGTCGGCACCCTGGCCGACTCGCACATTGTCCGGGCGCTGCGCGCGTTCGAGGCGGAGTTTCCCGACGCCTCGGTCGAGCTGCGCACCGCGACCAGCCGCGAGGTGAGCGCGCTCGTGCGTGGCGGCGAGGCGTCGCTGGGCCTTCGCTACTTCTGCGACGCCGATCCCAAGCTGGAGTCGATCCCGCTGGGCGTGGAGAAGCTCCTGGTCGTGGTGCCCGCCTCGCACCCGGTGACCGCCCGCCGCCTGCCCGACCTGCGGGCGCTCCAGGAAGAGCGGTGGCTGGGCTTCCCGCCCGAACGGGGGCAGTCCGACTCCTTCGGCCACCTGCTCGAACGCCTCCTGCTCGCCTCTGGCGTGGCCGACTCCGCGATCACCAGGATCGACAGCCTCACCGCGCAGCGGCGGCTGGTCGAGGCCGGGCTGGGCGTCGCCCTCATGCCCACCGGCAGCGTCCGGGAGGAGCTGCGCATCGGCAGCCTGCGGGCGATCGAGGTGGAGAGCATGGACGCGGGCCTGCCCGTGGTCGCCGTCCGCAGGAGGCGCGGGCACCGGAGCAGGCTGGCGGCGGCCTTCCTGGACACGCTCAAGGATCACACCCCGGAGCTGCGCGGTTGAGACGGGGCGGGTTTCCCGGCGTTTCGATGGAACCGCCGGGCGGGCAAGCGCTGTCCAAGCTATGGGCGACGCCCACACCGGCGCCTCACAGAGCGCCCGGACGGCGCCGCGGGCGGCCCTTCCCGCCCGCGGACGCGCGCTGGACGTCGCCCCCGCCAAGCACCGCCACATCGGGCCCTCGTCGAGTATCGTCCACCTCAGCCCTGCCAAGCCTCGTCGCCTCAGGTCGCCGTCGAGTACCCTCGCCAAGCATCGTCACCGCAGGTCGCCGTCCAGCACTCGCTCAAGGAAGCCGTCCAGGTTGGCGGCGGCCCGCACGATCCGCTCCTCGACGGTCAGCGACTCGAACCGGGTGCCCAGCTCCGTCCGCTTCTTGTCGCGGACGTAGAGGGAACAGGCCAGGTCCGCGCACATGTAGGCGCCGACCGTGTTGCCCTGGCGGCCCGCCGCCCCGGTCCTGGGCGCGGTGAACAGCGCCACCCCGGTGCCCGAGTGCGGCGTCACGCAGACCGAGTACAGCGTGGACTTGGTGAAGCTCCTGCGCACCTCCTGCGCCAGGCGCAGCGCCACGCCGACCGGCTCGCCGCCGCGCTCGGCCACCAGGTACGCCCGCTCGGGCGCGCCCGGGTCACGCCAGCCCAGGAAGTCGAGGTGCGTCCAGGGGGACTCGGACAGCTCGCGCGGGAGGCCGAGCCGGCGGGCCTCGCCCTTGGAGCAGTTGACGAAGGACGCGCGGATGTCGTTCTCAGTGAGGGGATTCATGCTCGTTTCCTTGGGGGTTGCTCGGCCAGTGCCTCAGCGCGACGTCGAGCACGTCGAGGATCTTCGTCCAGGTGTCCTGGAGGTCGCGCGGGTGGTTGAACCCGGCGCTCGCCTCCAGGCTGAAGAACCCCTGGTACGTGCTGCGCAGCAGGCGGATGGCGTCGGTCAGGTCCGGCTCGGCCAGCCCGTACGCGCTCAGATGCGCGTACGTGATGGACATGATCCGCAGATGCCCCGGCGACTCGGCCACCATGGCGGCGTCCAGGGGCATCTGGGTGGCCTGGTAACGGCCGGGACGCGTCCGCGCGAACTCGCGCCACGCACTGGCGAACCCGGCCAGCGACTCCTTGCCCGCCCGCCCCGCCGTCGCGTCGGCGAGCCGCTCGGCCAGGTCGCGGGCGGCCAGGACCGCCACCCGGGCCCGCAGGTCCTTGAGGTTCTTGACGTGCGAGTACAGGCTCGCGTCCGCGACCCCGAACCGGCGTGCCAGCGCGGACACGGTGATGTTGTCGAACCCGACCTCGTCGGCCAGCTCCGCGGCCGCCTCGGTCACCCGGTCCGCCGTCAGCCCGGCACGGGCCATGGCCACCTCCTGAACCTAAGCCATCTAGTCGCTTTCCTAGATGGATTAGGTTAGCACCCTCACAGGGTCGTGAAGAGGACCGGCCGTCCCTGGACGCCGGGGTCGGCGGCGAAGACCGCGCCCGCATCCGGCTGCTCCGCCCGGTCCACGCCGAGCGCGGAAGTGGTGATGAACAGCCGGTCGAGGTCCTCGCCGCCGAACGTCACCGCCGTGACCCTCCGTACCGGCAGGCTGACGACGGCGTCGAGCCGGCCGCTCGCGTCGTAGCGGTGCACGGCCGCGCCCTCCCACAGCGCCACCCAGACCCCGCCCTCGGCGTCGACGGTCAGCCCGTCGGGAGCCCCGTGCTCCGGGTCGACGACGGCGAACGGGCGGCGCCCGCTCAGCCCGCCCTCCGGGTCGTAGTCGAGCACGTCGACCCGGCCGGTCGTGGTGTCGGCGTAGTAGGCCAGGGAGCCGTCCGGGCTGAAGTCGAACCCGTTGGAGATCGTCACCTCCGGCAGCACCACCCGCAGGTCGCCGCCGGGCCCGGCCACGTAGAACGACCCGCCCCCGGGGGTCTCGTCGTAGGCCATGCTGCCGATGTAGAAGCGGCCGTCGGGGTCGCAGCCGCCGTCGTTCATGCGGACCCCGGCGTCGCTCCACGCCTCGCCCAGGGAGCGCAGCGGGGCATCCAGCTCGTCGCCGTCGGACAGCAGCAGCTCGCGCTCGCCCGCGACCACGTAGCCGCCCGACGCGCGCGGCCGCAGGGCGGCGGCCACCTTGCCCACGTGGCGCCGGCGCACCCCGCCCTGCGGGTCGAGCGCCAGCACGTCGCCGGCCAGCATGTCCACCCACCGCAGCCCGCCCCACCGGCTCGACCACACGGGCCCCTCGCCGTGCTCGGCGACGGGGTCGGTCACGGTGTACGGGGCGATGCTCATGACGCTCTCCCAGGAGGTCGCGGGGTCGTGATCCAGACCCTACCGGGACCCGGAAATCCCGCCGATCAACCGGCGTGACGCTGACCGCGGCAGTCGCCCCGGCACGGGCCTGCGCCTGCGCGGCGACCACCCGGACGTGCCGTCATAGCCCCCTCTGGGCGCGAGGGCGGCTCTGGTACGCTCTCGGGGAGATCGTCCTCAGGAGGTGAGACCCATCAACGCTGTGGCAGGCCGGGTGCTCCCTCCCCACGATCAGGATTAGGTGACCGCGGGAGCGCCCATCGGCATCCCGAAAGGCTCTCATGTTGGTTTCTTCGTCATCTGTCCCCTCAGCTCTCTCCATCCCCGCCGTCGTCGCCAGGCTGCGCGCCGCCGGCTGCGTGTTCGCCGAGGACGAGGCCGAGCTGCTCGTCTCCGCCGCCCGCACCCCCGCGGAGCTCGCCGCGCTGGTCGAGCGCCGCGTCGCCGGCGAACCCCTCCAGCACGTCCTCGGCTGGGCGGAGTTCTGCGGCCTGCGGATGGTCGTGGAGCCGGGGGTGTTCGTGCCCAGGCCGCGCACCGAGTTCCTCATCGGCCAGGCCGCCGGGCTGGCCCGCCGGGTCGCCGGGCCGCCGGTGATCCTCGACCTGTGCTGCGGCAGCGGCGCGTTGGGGGCGGCGCTGGCGGCGGGGCTGGGAGAGGCCGACCTGCACGCCGCCGACCTCGACCCCGCCGCCGTCCGGTGCGCCCGCCGCAATCTCGCCGCCGTGCCCCTCCCGCCGGGCGGCGCGCTCACGTGCCGGGTCTACCAGGGCGACCTGTACGAGCCGCTGCCCGCCTCGCTGCTGGGCCGGGTGGACATCGTGATCGCGAGCCCCCCGTACGTGCCCTCGGACTCCATCGTCCTGCTGCCGCCCGAGGCCCGGCTGCACGAGCCGCTCATGGCGCTCGACGGCGGCGGCGACGGGCTCGACGTCGTGCGGCGGGTGATCGCGGGCGCACCGCGGTGGCTCGCGCCCGGCGGCCATCTCCTGGTCGAGACCAGCGAGCGGCAGGCTGCCGCCACCGCCGAGGCCGTCGCCCGGGCGGGGCTGGCCGCCCGGGTGGCGAGCTCGGACGAGCTGGACGCCACCGCCGTGATCGGCACGCGCCCTTAGCGGTGTTAAGGTGTCCCGCGATGGCACAGAAGGGACTGGCGCGGGACACGGTCGTGCGCGCCGCGCTGGAACTCCTCGACGAGGTGGGCCTGGACGGGCTGTCGGTACGCCGCCTCGCCGCCCGCCTCGGCGTGCAGAACCCGGCGCTCTACTGGCACTTCCGCAACAAGCAGGAACTGCTGGACGAGATGGCGCGCGAGCTGCTCGCCCCCGAGATGGGCGGTCCCGGGGAGGGCGAGAGCTGGCGGGAGTGGCTGACCAGGCGCGCCCACCGCTACCGGCGCACGCTGCTGAGCCATCGTGACGGGGCACGGCTGGTCACGGCGAGCGACCCGGGCGCGAGCGTGGCGTGGGGGTTCGAGGAGGAGCTGAGGACCCTGGTCGGGCTGGGGTTCACGCCCGGCCAGGGCCTGCACGCCATCGGGTCCATCAGCCACTACACCCTCGGTTTCGTGCTCAACGAGCAGGCGCGGCGCGAACGCCGGGAGCGGGGCGAGGCCCGGGACCTTGACGCGTACGCCGACCTCCCCCTGACGGTCGCGGGCGTGCGCGAGGTCGGGGCTCCCACGAGCGAGGAGGCGTTCGCACACGGGCTGCGGCTCATCCTCGACGGCGTGGCCGCCTCGCTGCGGGCCCGCTGAGCGGCTTTTCTTGCAATGATTTGCCCTTTTTGATGGGCGGCGTGCTGTTATTTGTCCGTGGACTTCGCCTCTGATCCGCGCTTTCATTTTCTCCGTCGGTTCGGCGTTGAATTACGGGGGTCAGATGGCTCGATCGCGGAGAATCATGCAAATCGCCGTCGCTTTCACGGTGGTGGTGAGCGCCGCCCCTCCGGCGTCGGCGGCGCAGCGGGATCCCGTGCGGATCACGCGCTTCCTCGGGGAGCAGCGGCTGTCGCACCTGCTGAAGTTCGAGGACACCACGGTGGGCGGGCTGTCGGGGATCGACCGCGATCCCGGCACCGGCACCTGGTACTTCATCTCCGACGACCGCTGGCGCTACAACCCCGCCCGCTTCTACACCGGGCAGCTGGACTTCGACCGGGACACGGGGGAGTTCGTCGGCGTGCGGCTGACCGGGGTCAGGACGCTGACCAGGGCCGACGGCACGCCGTACGCGGCCTACGGGCAGCCGGGCTCGGCCGACCCCGAGTCGATCAGGTACGACCGGTGGAGCGGGCGGCTGATATGGGGAGACGAGGGGGACCGGCCGGACAGCGCGAACCAGGCCATTCCGATTTCCGCCTCCGCGGTGCACACGACCGACGTTCAGGGGCGTAATGCCGGACAATTGCGGGTGCCGCCGAATTTGCGGCTGACGAACACCGAAAGAGGACCCCGGCGCAATTTCGGCTTCGAAGGAGTGGCGGTCACGGAAAGCGCCGTCACCGCCGTCACCGAGGGCCCGCGCTACGAGGACGGGCCCGTGCCCTCGGTGGCGCGCGGCGCCCCCGCGCGCCTGACCGTGTGGAACCGCCTCGGCATCGCGCGCGCCCAGTACGCCTACCCGCTCGACCCGCTGCCCACCGCGCCGATCCCGCCCGACGGGGAGGCCGACAGCGGGGTGTCGGAGATCCTGGCCATCGACGACGACCGCTATCTCGCGCTGGAGCGGTCCTGGATCCAGGGCGTCAACTACCGGGTCAAGCTCTACGAGATCGACCTGCGCGGCGCCACGAACGTGCTGGCCAGGGCCGACCTCGCGCAGGGCGCGCCGTACCGGCCGGTGACCAAGCGGCTGGTCTACGACCTCGGCTCCTTCCGGCCGCCGGTGCAGAACCTCGAGAGCCTGGCCTGGGGGCCGCGCCTGGCCGACGGGGCGTGCACGCTGGTGATCGGCTCGGACGACAATTTCGACCAGCGCGAGGTGACCCAGTTCCTCGCCTTCGCCGCGACGGGGTGCCCGTGAGGGCCCGGGGGCCGGGCCGTGCCGAGCCCGATTCCCGAGCGCATCGTTCCTGGTCAGGCGGCAGGGCTGGCCGCCGCGGGCGTGGGTAGCGTGCGGGATATGGCCACTTTCGACCTGACCAGGCTCCGGGCGGTCGTCTTCGACACCGACGGCGTGGTCACCGACACGGCGCGCGTGCACGCCGCCGCGTGGAAACACGTGTTCGACGCGTTCCTGCGGGGCCGCTCCGCGCCGTTCGACGTGCGCGCCGACTACCTGGCCTTCGTGGACGGGCGGCCCCGGCTGGACGGCGTGCGCACGTTCCTGGCCTCGCGCGGCATCTCGATCCCCGAAGGCGGCCCGCAGGACGAGCCGGGGGTGCAGACCGTGCACGGGCTGGGGCTGGCCAAGGACGCGCTGTTCGTGGAGGCGATCGCGCACCACGGCGTGGCCGCCTTCCCCTCCACCGTCGCCCTGCTGCACGAGTTGCGGCAGCGCGGCTGCCGCACCGGCGTCGTCTCGGCCAGCAGGCACTGTCACGCGGTGGTGTCGTCGGCGGGCCTGCTGCACCTGTTCGACGTGGTGGTCGGCGGCGAGGACGCCGCCGAGCTGGGACTGCCCGGCAAGCCGGATCCCGCGCTGTTCCTGGAGGCCGCGCGCCGCCTGGAGCTGGCCCCCGGCGTGGTGGCGATCGTGGAGGACGCGCTGCCGGGCGTCGAGGCCGCGCGAAGGGGCGGGTTCGGCCTGGTCGTCGCGGTGGACAGGAGCGGGTCCGGAGTGCCGGGGGACGGGCCGGGGGCCGCCGCGGGGGCCGGCGCCCGGGCGATGCGGGCCGCCGGGGCGGACGTCGTGGTCGCCGATCTGGCCGACACGGACGTCTCCGGCCGCGTGCCGGTGGGACGGCCATGAACGACTGGACGCTCGTGTACGACGGCTTCGACCCCAGCGGGGAGGGGGCGCGGGAGGCGCTGTGCACGCTCGGCAACGGCAGGCTCGCCACCCGGGGCGCCACCCCGGACGGCGAGCCGCGCACGCCGGGCACCTACGTGGCGGGCTGTTACAACCGGCTCGCCTCGATCGTCGCCGGGGTCACCGTGACCAACGAGGACATCGTCAACCTGCCCGACTGGCTGCCGCTGACGTTCGCCACCCCGGGGTGCGCGTGGTTCCGGCCCGAGCGGGCCGCGCTGCTGGCCTACCGGCACGAGCTCGACCTGCGGCACGGCGTGCTGGTGCGCGACCTGCGCTGGCGCGACGGCGAGGGCCGGGTCACCCGGGTACGCCAGCGCCGCCTCGTGTCGATGGCCGAGCCGTACCTGGCCGCCCTGGAGACCACGTTCACCGCCGAGAACTGGTCGGGGCCGATGCGCGTGCGCGCCACCCTGGACGGCCGGGTGTCCAACCGGGGCGTGGCCCGCTACCGAGACCTGCGCGGCGACCACCTCACCGGGCACGCGACCGGCTCCGAGGACCACCTGGCCTGGCTGACGGCGAGCACCCGCAGCTCGCACGTCACCGTGGCCCTGGCCGCCCGGGTCGACACCGGCGCCACGTCGCCGGCCCCCGACCTCACCCCCGGCGCGCGGCCCCGGCCCCGCACCGGCCACGTCTTCTCCGACCACGTGCTCGGCCTCGTCCGGGGCCGGCCCGCCACGCTCACCAAGATCGTGGCGCTGACGACGTCGCGTGACCCCGCCGTCCACGACCCGCGTTCGGCGGCGCTCGGTCACGTGCGCCGCGCGCCCCCGTTCGGCGGCCTGCTGGCCGGCCACGAGGCCGCGTGGGAGCGGCTGTGGCGGCGGGCCGGTCTCGACGTGGGCGGGCGCCGGCTGGCGCAGGCCGTCCACGTGCACATCTTCCACCTGCTCCAGACGCTCTCCCCGCACACCGCCGACCTCGACGTGGGCGTGCCCGCCCGCGGCCTGCACGGGGAGGCGTACCGGGGGCACGTGTTCTGGGACGAGCTGTTCGTGCAGCCGTGGCTGAGCCTGCGCTTCCCCGAGGTCTCGCTCGGCCTGCTGCGCTACCGCTGGCGGCGGCTGCCCGAGGCCAGGGCCGCGGCCAGGGCGGCCGGGCACGAGGGCGCGATGTTCCCGTGGCAGAGCGGCAGCGACGGCCGCGAGGAGACCCCGGCCCTGCACCTCAACCCGGTCTCGGGACGCTGGCTGCCCGACCGCTCCCGCCTGCAGCGGCACGTCGGCCTGGCCATCGCGTACAACGTGTGGCAGCACTACCTGGCCACCGGCGTCATGCCGGCCTGGTGCGCGGAGCTGCTGCTCGACATCGCCAGGTTCTTCGCCTCGCTGGCGGTGCTCCACGGCGGGCGCTACGAGATCCGCGGCGTCATGGGCCCCGACGAATACCACGACGGCTACCCGGGCGCGGCCGCGCCGGGGCTGGCCAACAACGCCTACACCAACGTCATGACCGCGTGGCTGCTCCTGCGCGCCCGCGACGCCGCCGCGCTGGCGCCGGACCTGAGGCCCGCGGCGGACGAGCTGGCCCGCTGGGACGAGGTCAGCCGCCGCCTGCGGGTGGACTTCCACGACGGCGTGATCAGCCAGTTCACCGGCTACGGGGACCTGCTGGAGCTCGACTGGGAGCGCTACCGCGGCGTACGTCGCCTGGACCGGGCGCTGGAGGCGGAGGGCGACGACGTCAACCGCTACAAGGCCTCCAAACAGGCCGACACCCTCATGCTCTGCTACCTGCTGACCGGCGAGGAGCTGACCGGCCTGCTGGAACGGCTCGGCTACCCGGTCGAACGCGGGCTGATCTCCCGTACCGTCTCCTACTACCTGGCCCGCACCAGCCACGGCTCGACGCTCAGCGCGGTCGTGCACGCCTGGGTGCTGGCCCGCTTCAACAGGGCGCAGTCCTGGAGGTTCTTCACCGAGGCCCTCTACAGCGACATCGAGGACGTCCAGGGCGGCACCACCGCGGAGGGCATCCATCTGGGCGCCATGGGCGGCACCCTGGACCTCCTGCAACGCTGCTACCTGGGCCTGGAGCTGCGGCCCGACGGGCTGCGGCTGGATCCGCTGCTGCCCGGCCGGCTCGGGGTGCTGTCCATGCCCATCCGCTACCGCGGGCGCCGGCTCTTCATCGACGCCGACCACCGCGAGGCACGCGTGAACGGCACCGTGCGCCGTACCTACACGCGAGGAGAAACGATCATGACTGGCACCGGAGATCTCGGACGCCGTCTCATCCACTGCCGCGAAAGCCTCGGCCTGAGCCGGGAGCAGGTCGCCGAGCGTGCGGCCATGTCACCCGGCTATCTGCGATACCTGGAGGAAAATCCCGATATGCCGGACACCGGCGCGCTCTACCGCCTGGCGGACGCGCTGCAGACCACCGTGCACGAGCTGCTGGGCGGCGGCCTGGACCGCCCGCCCGGACATGGCCCCGCCATGGCCAACCCGACGATGGAGGTGCTGGACCGGGAGGAGTGCCTGCGGCTGATCTCGCCGGGCGGGATCGGGCGCGTGGCGTTCAGCGGCTCGCACGGTCCCACCGTGCTGCCCGTCAACTACAAGCTGCACCACGGCGTGATCGTCTTCCGCACCGCGTCCGGCGGCCCGATGGACCAGGACCTCCGTTCAGGGCTCGAAGGGGTGGACATCAAGATCGCGTTCGAGGTCGACAAGATCGACGAGGCCAACCGCGAAGGGTGGAGCGTCCTGGTGCAGGGGCCCGCCCACCATGTGGCGCCGGAGGAGACGGAGGAGGCGGCCGACTCGGGCGTCACCCCCTGGGCGGGCGGCGAACGCCACCTCTACATCCGCATCGTCCCCCATCAGATCGCGGGCCGGCGCATCCACGGCATGTAGCGGCCCGGCGTTTCTCTGCTGATCAGAGGCGGTCGGCTGGGATACTTCGGTATCCGGCCGGGCATGATCGCCACTGTCAGGAGGTGCCGCATGAAACGCTTCACCGGGCCAGTCCTTCCGGCGCTGATCGTGCTCGCCGTGGCGGCCGCCGGCTGCGGGGCCGTGGGCGATCCACGGGCCTCGGTCACCGTGACGGCCTCACCCGAGGAGACCACCCCACCGGGCAGTCCCACGACCACGCGTCCAGGCACCGGCACGCCGACCCCACGAGAGAGCCTGGTCGCCGGCCGCTACCAGCCGCTGTGGCCGTTCTCCACTCCTGGCGAGGCGACGAAGTGGCAGGAGGCGCACCGCAGGGACGGCCGCGACGCCTGGCACCTCGACGCCCGCCGCACCGCGCTCGCCTTCACCCGCGACTTCCTCCGCTTCACCGAGATCGATCAGGTCGCCAAGTCCGTCCGGCAGGGCGACCACGCGCGGGTGCACGTCGCCTACCAGGCCGAGGAGGGTCCGCGCCTGCTGGTGGCGGCCGTCGTGCACCTGGTCAAGTACGGCTCCGGCGAGGACGCGCCGTGGGAGGTGGTGGGCACGGACGACACCTCGTTCTCGGTCACCAGGCCCCGCTACGGCGCCACCGTGCGGTCCCCGCTGACCGTGGGCGGCCGGATCACGGGCGTGGACGAGAGCGTCAGGGTCCAGGTCCGCCGGCCCGGCTCGGCCACCCCGGTGGGGGAGTCGTGCTGCGTGGGCGCCGGCGGGACCGGCTCGCCATGGTCGGCCCGGGTCTCCTTCAAGACGCCCCCGGGGCGGACGCTGACCGTCGTGGCCTCCACCGGCGGCCACGTGGCGAGCGTCGAACGCTTCGCCGTGACGGGCGTGAACGTTCCCGCCTCCTGAGCGGGGCAGCTGCTCGCGGCGCTGGATGGGATGGTGCGTCCCTACATCGCCCGATAAGGACACCGTCCCAGCCGCGTCGCACGGAATCCGCTACCCCCGCTAGCTGCGATGACGCCGGTTGATCCGTTAGCCTCGGCATCTGGGACCGGCGCGCGCCGCCAGGACCGGCCCGGGGGACCGCAACCGTAGCGAGGTGCTCATGAGCCAACTGGAGAACGCCCCGCCGGAGAGCGGGTCGCTGGCCGAACTCGCCCGGAGACACGGGCTGCGCCCCGCCATCGCGCGCCCGGGGCTGCCCGTCTACACGCGCCAGCTGTGGGAGCGGCGGCACTTCATCCTGACGTACGCGACCTCGCGCAACGTCTCCAAATACTCGGGATCCGCGCTGGGCCAGCTGTGGCAGATCCTCACCCCGCTGCTGAACGCGGCCATCTACTACGTGATGTTCGGCCTCATCCTCGGCGGCAGCAAGAACATCGACAACTACCCGGCGTTCCTGCTGACCGGGATGTTCGTGTTCACCTACACGCAGCGGACCGTCACGGCGGGCGCCAAGTCGATCTCCGGCAACCTGTCGCTGATCCGCGCCCTGCACTTCCCCCGGGCGTCGCTGCCGCTGGCGTACACGATCCAGGAGCTGCAGCAGCTCACCATCTCCATGGGCGTGCTGCTGGTGATCGTGACGGTGACGGGGGAGTTCCCCACGTGGTTCTGGCTGATGGTGCCGATCGTGCTGGCGCTGCAGACGTCGTTCAACATCGGGGCGGGGCTGGTGCTGGCCAGGCTGGGGTCCACGCTGCGCGACCTCAGCCAGCTGCTGCCGTTCATCATGCGGACCTGGCTGTACGCGTCCGGGGTGTTCTTCGCCATCCATGACAAGGTCGTCAACAGCGCGCGCCTGCCGGAGTGGGTGGCGACGGTGATGTACCTGAACCCGGCGGCCTCCTACATCGAGTGGATGCGCGACATCCTGATCGGCAGCCACGTCCCGCCGCGGACGGTGTGGGTGTCGTGCGTGTTCTGGGCGGTGTTCGCGCTGATCTTCGGGTTCTGGTACTTCTGGCGGGCCGAGGACCGGTACGGGCGAGGCTGACGGCGTCAGGGGCCGCTGCCGCCTCCGCCGCAACCGCCGCCCCCGCCGTCGGACCCGCCGCCTCCTCCATCGGAGCCGCCCCAGCCTCCGCCGCCGTCATGGCCGTGGGACCCGCCGCCGAAGAGGCCGCCGAAGTCGAAGAACCCGCCCCCGTCGCCACCGTACGAGGGGTCGCCGTAGGAGGAGGAGCGGCCGCCGTACGACCCGCAGTGGCCGGGCGCGCAGCACGCCGCCACCAGCCCGGCGTAGCCCCTGGCGCGCGTGTCGCGGCCCAGCGAGCCGGCCAGCCGCCGGTCCGGCAGCCCGGTGAGGCCCCGCAGCGCCACCACCCCGACGTCGTCGGAGGCCTTCCAGGTGCCGTCCGCCAGGCCGTCGGCCTCGGCCTGCCGCAGAGCGGCCCGCCCGGCCCTGGTCACCGGGTTGGCCATGGAGCGCCGCAGCAGGAAGAAGCAGAGCACGCCGGCCCCGGCGGCCGCCCCGGCGATCACGACCGTGACCAGCGGGGCGCGCAGGAACAGGCTCACCACGACCACGACCGCCGCCAGCCCGGCGAGCACGGCCAGCCAGCTCGTACGCCGCCGCGACCGCCTCCGCTCGGCCGGCGACATCAGGAACCCGTGCCTCCACAACGGCGTGGCCAGCCGCCGCATCGCGTGATCGCGGACCGTCTGGTGCCGCAGCTCGGCCGTCGTGTGGGGGCCCCCGCCCGAACGCACGTGCCGGTGGAGCGCCCGCTCGACCGGCACCCCCTTGGTCACCCGGAACCCCTTCACCGGCGTGACCAGCCCCTCGCTCGACACCCGGACCCCGCCCTGCGAGACCAGCGACACCAGCGCCGTGTTGATGACCCGCCGCGGCCCGCCCGCGAGGAACGCGGCCTCGTAGAGGCTCAACCGGTGGTGGCCGCGCGCCGCGACGGAGCGGGCGCGGAACAACGCGAACTGCGTACGGAGCGCGGTGAGGACGACCAGCGCGAGCAGCACGATGGCAGCCGTGTGTAAAGCCCCGTTCATACAGCCTCCCAGAGGCGGCCCCTTTGCATGAAAGGACTCTTCCGACGGCGGGAGGGTTCCCGGAAACACTTAGAGGTTTCTCGAACCATGAGAGCGGGATGAACGGGCGGGGCAGGTGGGTTGCACGAGGCGATGAAGCCCGCATTCCCGCTGAGGAGATCGCATGAGCGCACCCATCGACGACCGCCCCGTACGGCAGCTCCGGCTCGTCGTGGAGGCCGAGGACTACGAGGCCGCGCTGGCCTTCTACCGTGACGTGCTGGGCCTTCCCGAGGAGGCCGCGTTCTCCGGCGGGGACGGCGCGCGGGTGGCGATCCTGGACGCCGGGCGGGCCACGCTGGAGATCGCGAACCCGGCGCAGAAGAAGATGATCGACGACGTCGAGGTGGGACGCCAGGTGGCGCCGAAGCTGCGGGTGGCGTTCGAGGTGGACGACGCGCGGGGCACCACCGAGCGGCTGGTGGCGGCCGGCGCGACGGAGGTGGCGCCGCCCACGGTCACGCCCTGGGAGTCGCTGAACGCCCGGCTGGACGCGCCCGCGGGCCTGCACATCACGGTCTTCGAGGAGCTGCGCGACCGGGAGGAGCGCCAGGCGCTCGACGGCTTCGGCACCGAGGCCGGCCGGGGCCCGGACGCCTGAGTGCGTCAGCGGGGCGCCCGCACCGGCCGCGGCGGCTCCAGCTCCGCCTGGCCGCGCAGGGCGCCCCGCGCCCGCACCCCGTCCATCCGGGTGACGCGTCCCATCCCCTACACCTTAGACGCCCGGAGATCACCCCGATCCGCGTGAATAACGCCCTTGACCTGGGCGGGCCTTTGACTCGGGCCCTGACCATGCATGCGATTTCGGTATAGGACGCGATCGAGGCCTACCACGAGCGCCGGCGCCGCCACCGCGCGTCGGCCAGCGACCAGGCGGCCTCCCACTCGCGGTAACGTCCCCGGTCGAGCAGCAGCCGGAAGCCCGCGAACCCCGCCACCGCGACCACCGCCGCCGCCAGCACCAGCAGCAGCGCCGTCGCCACGGCCGTGACCAGCAGGTCGCCGGGGCTCGGCGGCGCGCTGACCCGCCGGCCGCCGGGATCGACCCAGATCCGCACCTGGGCGCCCGCCCTGGCCAGGGGCGGCGCCATCACCCGGCCGGTCTGCTCCAGGCCGGAAGGCGCCGTCCAGCGCGCCTGGGCCGGCTCGCTCCGCGGCGCCTCCCCGAACGACAGGCGCGTGACCGGCGCGTCCGCCAGCAACGTCGCCACCACCTGCCGGCGCCCGTCGCCGAGCGCCGGCAGCGCGTGCTCGTACGACTGCCGCCCCGCCGCCGCCGCGGGCCACACGCTGAGCAGGACGAGGACCACCGTCACGAGCAGCGCGACGCTCTCCAGGCGGTCGGATCGCCGCCGCAGCGGGTTGCCGTCCGGCCGGTGCCGCCGCACCCACCGCATCACCGACTCGCTCACGTGCATCATCATGCACCAGACCACGGGGTGCTCACCGGCCGGTGGGGCGGGCGCGGACGTGCATGCGCTCCCCCTGAGGACCGAACAGGGCGAGGATCTCGGTCGGCTCCGGGCCGGGGTTGGAGGACGCGTGCGGCGTCCGCGTGTCGAACTCCGCCACCTCCCCCTGCGTCAGGATCACGTCGTGCTCCCCGAGGAGCAGCCGCAGCCGCCCCGACAGCACGTAGACCCACTCGTAGCCCTCGTGGACCTTCTGGTCCGACGGCCCCGGCTCGTAGCCCGGCCAGTGCGGCGGGAGGATCTGCTTGTACGCCTGCACCCCGCCGGGCCGGCGGCTCAGCGGGACGAACGTCGTGCCGTGCCGTTTGAAAGGGCGCAGATGCACGCGCGGGTCACCGGTCACCGGCGCGTCGATCAGCTCGTCGAGCTGGACCTGGTGCGCCCGGGCCAGCAGCAGGAGCAGCTCCAGGGTCGGTTTGCGCCGGCCGGACTCCAGGCGGGACAGGGTGCTGACGGAGATGCCGGTGCTCGCGGACAGCTGCGCCAGCGTCTCGCCGCGCTCCTGGCGCACCGACCGCAGCCGCGGTCCCACGGACTGGAGTACGTCGTCGAGGTCGTCCATGCGACCCACCTTGCCATTTCGGCAATGAAATTTGTCAAATCGGCCGCGGGAAGCGGACAGTGGCGGACGTCGGAATCATCGTGAGGAGAGGCGAGATGGACACGAAGTACGACGTGGTGGTGATCGGCGGCGGGGCCGCGGGGCTGAGCGGGGCGCTCACGCTGGGCCGGGCGCGGCGCAAGGTGCTCGTGGTCGACGCCGGGCGGCCGCGCAACGCGCCCGCCGAGGGCGTGCACACGTACCTGGGGCGCGAGGGCCTGTCGCCGCTGGAACTGCTGGCCGCCGGCCGGGAGGAGGTGATCGGGTACGGCGGGGAGATCGTGACCGGCACCGTCACCACCGCCGACCGGCTCGACGGCGGGGGCTTCCGCGTCGTGCTGGCGGACGGCGCCACGGTAGAGGCGGACCGGCTGCTGGTCACCACCGGCCTGACCGACGAGCTGCCGGACGTGCCGGGCCTGGCCGAGCGGTGGGGCAAGGACGTGCTGCACTGCCCGTACTGCCACGGCTGGGAGGTGCGCGACCAGGCGATCGCGATCCTGGGCACGGGGCCGCTCTCCGTTCACCAGGCGCTGCTGTGGCGCCAGTGGAGCGCGGACGTGACCTTCTTGCCGCACACCGCGCCCGAGCTCGACCACGACCAGCGGCGTCAGCTCGCCGCCAGGGGCGTCGCCGTGGTCGAGGGCAAGGTGGCGGGCCTGGAGGTGACGGACGGCAGGCTGTCGGGGGTGCGGCTCGCCGACGGGAACGTGGTCGCCTGCCAGGCTCTGGCGACCGCCGGCCGGCTCACCGCCCAGGCGTCTCTGCTCGCCGGGCTGGGGCTGGAGACGGAGGCGGTGGAGATGTCCGGGCACGTGGTCGGCACCCGCGTGCCCGCCGACCCGATGGGGGCCACGAGCGTGCCGGGGGTGTGGGTGGCCGGGAACGTGACCACCGTGACCGAGCAGGTCATCGGCGCCGCGGCGGCGGGCGTCCGGGCGGCGGCGGCGATCAACGCCGACCTGGTCGCTGAGGAGACCCGCCGCGCCGTCGCCGCCATGGACGCCTCCTACGGGACCCCCGAGGACTACTGGGACGCCCGATACTCCGAGCAGACGCGGATCTGGAGCGGGAACCCCAATGTGATGCTGGTCCGCGAGGTGTCCGACCTCGAGCCCGGCACGGCGCTGGACCTGGGGTCCGGCGAGGGGGGCGACGCGATCTGGCTCGCGGGCAGAGGGTGGCGGGTCACCGCGGCCGACGTCTCCGGGGTGGCGCTCGAACGTGCCGCCGCGCACGCCAGGGAGGCGGGGGTCGCCGACCGCATCGACTGGCAGCGGCACGACCTGGGCGTGTCCTTCCCCGAAGGCGTCTTCGACCTCGTCTCCGCCTGCTTCCTGCACTCGTTCGTGAACCTGCCGCGCGAGGAGATCCTGCGTGCCGCCGCGTCGGCGGTCGCCCCCGGCGGGGTGCTGCTGGTCGTCGGGCACGCGGGATGGCCGTCCTGGCAGCACACCCCTCCCGCCGACGTGCACTTCCCGACGCCGCAGGAGGTTCTGGACGCTCTGCGGCTGCCGGAGGGGGAGTGGGAGGTGCTGCGCTGCGAGGAGTACGAGCGCGCCCAGGACGATCCGGACGGCCGGCCCGGCCACCGCAGGGACAACGTGCTCAAGGTCCGGCGCCTGCCCGGCTGACCTCGTCCCTAGCGGGGCGTCTGGCTGCGGTAGGAGTGGCCGAGTTCGGGGCCGAGGCCGAAGTAGTGGCGGAAGTTGTAGATGAGCGGGCTCCACGTGCCCGGGTCCACGTGCTGGGTGCCGGGCACGACGATGCGCGGGTCGGCGTGCACCCTGCTCACGACGGCTTCCACGATCACGAACGAGTCCGAGACGTCGTGGCCCACCCGCTCCGCCCGCGCCTCGAACTGCAGGGGGCACTCGGCCACGCGCGGCGGCCGCACGGTCTCGGAGGGCTCGGGCCGCAGCCCCGCCGCGGCGAACTTGCCGGGCTCGTACCGGCAGGCCGCGTGCTTGGTCGCCGGCACCGGGTACCGCCCGGTGAGGGGCGCCAGCCGTTCGACCGCCTCCCACTGGTGGGGAGCGGGCAGGTTGACGACCACCTCCGGGCGGCTCATGAGGTTGCGGGCGCTCTGCCCCTCGGCGCCCAGTCCCAGCACGATCACCTGGCCCAGCGCCCAGGCCGAGGACATCGGGGCGAGGTTGAACGTCCCGTCCGGGTTCTCCGTGGACAGCAGGACGACCGGGGTCCCGAAGTAGAGGATGCTCGGCTCGATGGTCACAGTGTTCATGCGGGCGATCCTAGGAACGGGACATTCAACCCCGGACCGAAACGTCGTAGCGAATCTACAATGTAAAGGCGCCCGGCGTGGCGCGATACACCGTTCCCTTCCCGGCGAGCGGCGTCGAAGGAGCGGCCGCGGGGATGAACGCCGACTCGCCCGGCCGCAGCGTCAGGTCGGCCAGGCGGGCCTCCCCGTCGATGCACACGACGATCTGGGGGACGCCCCCGGGGAGCGTGTGGGCGCTTTCGAGGTCGTAGCGGGTGAGGGCGAACTCGGGGACCGGCGGCCGGTAGCGGTGCTCGCCGGGCGTGTCCTGCTCCGGCCGGACCAGGTGCGGGCCGGACGGAGTGAAGTCGACGACGCGCATGAGCTCGGGCACGTCGATGTGCTTGGTGGTGAGCCCGCAGCGCAGCACGTTGTCGGAGTTGGCCATGATCTCGACGCCGATGCCGCCGAGGTAGGCGTGGGGGATCCCGGCGCCGAGGTAGAGGGCCTGGCCGGGGGCCAGGTCGACGTGGTGCAGCAGGAGCGCGGCGGTGACGCCGGGGTCGCCGGGGCAGGCGCGGGCGAGGTCGCTGTAGACGGCCAGGCCGGGATCGTCGGACTCGCGCAGGGCCTGCTCGACCTGGGATCGCAGCGGCTCGTGGGAGTCGTCGAGCATCTGGGCGAACACGGTCCGCAGGTCGCCCGCCCTGAGCAGGTCGCTCCAGGGGGCCAGGTCCGGCAGGGCGAGGCGGTCGAGGAGGGCGGCGGTGGCGGCGGGGTCGCGGAAGCCGCACAGGCCGTGGAAGGGGGTGATCGCGCAGACCATCTCGGGCTTGTGCGAGGTGTCCTTGTACGTGCGGGCGGGGTCGTCGAGGGGAACGCCGCGGGCGTCCTCGTCGGCGAACCCGGACCGGGCCTGCTCGGTGGTGGGGTGGACCTGGAGGGAGAGCGGCCGTTCGATGGCCAGGACCTTGAGCAGGTAGGGGAGGGCGGGGCCGAAGCGGGCGGCGGTGGGCTCGCCGAGGGTGCCGGCGGGGTCGTCGGCGATGAGCTCGTTGAGCGGGGTGCCGCCGACGGTGGAGGGGTCGCCGGGGTGGGCGCCCATCCAGAGCTCGGCCTGGGGCCGGCCGGTGGGCGGGGTGCCGAAGAGCTGCGGCAGGGCCGTCACCGAGCCCCAGTCGTAGGGGCGGATGGCGGTGGCCAGGCGCATGGGCGCCGGGTCGGGCTGTGGCACGGCGTTGTCTCCGATCGTCGTGCATGGAGCGTAGAACGAGACGGGCCGGTGTGCGTAGCCGGGGTCGCGTTGCAGGGTTGCTATACACAGGTATAGCGTGCTTTTCAGGTGAACAGCGAGCTATGCAGGAGAATGGATGGCGACCGTACCGGATCCGGAGGATCTCACGGCGCGTGCGCGGATCAGGGACGCGGCGATGCGGCACATCGGTGAGCACGGCTTCGAGCGGGCGACGATCCGCGACATCGCGGAGAGCGCCGGTGTGTCCCTGGGCCTGGTGCGCCATCATTTCGGCTCGAAGCAGGGGTTGCGCGAGGCGTGCGACGAGCACTTGATGAAGACGATCCGCAGGCTGAGCGAGCAGGCCGCGACCGACCCGTACGGTGCCGGGCTCAACCCGGCCGCCGTCCTGGGCCCGTACCAGCCGTATCTGGCGCGGGCGCTGACGGAGGGGTGGGCGGCGCCGCTGTTCGACGAGATGGTCGACCTCGGCGAGGGGTGGATCGTCGAGGCCGACAAGAGCCGCCCCGATCCTCCCGACGTGGACGCCCGGTCCCGTTCGACGATGATCGCGGCGATGGCGCTGTCGGCCACGGTGCTCCGCCGGCACGTCGAGCGTGGTCTGGGAGTGGATCTGACCAGCCCGGAGGGGCAGGTCAAGCTGATGCGGGTGATCGTGGACATCTACTCTCACCCGCTGCTCAGCCTGGAGGAGGCCGCCGAGGCCAGGAAGGCCCTCGATCGGGGCGCGACCGCGTGAATCTGGAGGAGCACCGCCATGAGTGAGGCCATCGTGGTGAAGGGGCTGGTGAAGTCGTTCGGGACGGTCAGGGCGCTGGACGGGCTCGATCTCGGCGTGCGGGCCGGCGAGGTGCACGGCTTCCTGGGGCCGAACGGCGCGGGGAAGAGCACGGCGATCCGGATCCTGCTGGGCATGGTGCGGGCTGACGGGGGCACCGCCCGGCTGCTGGGTGGGGATCCGTGGTCGGAGGCGAGCGAGCTGCACCGGCGTCTGGCGTACGTGCCGGGTGACGTGACGCTGTGGCCGCAGCTGTCGGGCGGCGAGGTGATCGACCTGCTGGGCCGGTTGCGCGGCGGGCTGAACGCGCGGCGCAAGGCGGACCTGCTGGAGCGGTTCGACCTGGATCCGCGCAAGAAGGCGCGGACATACTCGAAGGGCAACCGGCAGAAGGTGGCCCTGATCGCCGCGCTGGCCTCCGAGGGGGAGTTGCTGATCCTGGACGAGCCCACGTCCGGCCTGGACCCGCTGATGGAGGAGGTGTTCAGGGAGTGCGTCAGGCAGGAGCGGGGGCGGCGTACGGTGCTGCTGTCGAGCCACGTCCTGGCCGAGGTCGAGGCGCTGTGCGACCGGGTGACGATCATCCGGGACGGCCGCACGGTCGAGACGGGCACGCTGGCGCAGCTGCGGCACCTGACCCGGACGTCGATCGAGGCCGAGCTGGCGGGGCCGCCGGAGGGGCTGGCCGAGCTGCCCGGGGTGCACGACCTGCGGGCCGGTGACGGGCGGGTGCGCTTCAGCGTGGACGGCGTGGCGCTGGACCCGGCGCTGCGCCGGGTCGCGGAGGCGGGCGTGCGCAGCCTGGTGAGCCGGCCGCCGACGCTGGAGGAGTTGTTCCTGCGCCACTACGACCGGCACGCGGAGAGCGTGCGCTGAAGCCGGACGGGCAGGCCCGCCCGCCCGGGGCGCTTCAGCGGGCGCGCGGGCCGAGCAGGACGGGCATGCTGCGCGTGCTGTTGCCCAGCAGCGTGTCCAGCGGGGCCAGGTCCTCGGGCCGCGCGGCGGGCGCGATCTCGGGGAACGCCTCGAACAGCGCCTTCAGCGCGATCTCGGCCTCGATCCTGGCCAGCGGCGCGCCGAGGCAGAAGTGCGGCCCGTGCCCGAAGGCCAGGTGGGCGCTCGGCGGGTTGGTGATGTCGAAGCGGTGGGCGTTCTCGCCGAACTGGCCGGGGTCGCGCCCGGAGGCGGCGAAGCAGGCCAGCACGGGCTCGCCGGTCTTCAGGCGCACGCCGTCGATCTCGATGTCCTGTACGGCGTAGCGCATGGGGAAGTAGGCGATCGGCGAGTCCCAGCGCAGCGTCTCCTCGACCGCCGCGCCGTAGTCGCACTGGCCGGTGCGCAGCAGTTCGAGCTGGTCCGGCCGGTTGAGCAGGGCGCCGATGGCGTTGGTGATGAGGTTGACGGTGGTGACGTGCCCGGCGATGAACAGCAGCTCGATGGTGGCGAACAGCTCGTCGCTGGAGAGCCGGTCGCCGTCCTTCTCGCGCAGCCTGAACAGGTCGGTGATGAGGTCCTCGCCGGGCGTCTCCCGGCGCTCCTCGATGATCTGGTCGAGCAGTTCGTGCAGGGCCCGGCGTACGTCGGGCGAGTCGTCGAGCGTGTCGGACACCTGGGCCACGGCGTCGGAGAGCTCGTGCAGCGCGTCCTGGTGCTCGGCCGGGATGCCGATGAGCTCGGAGATGACCTCGCGCGGCAGCGGGTAGGCGAACTCCCTGCGCAGGTCCACCGGCTCGTCGGGTGGCAGCTCGGCGAGCGCGTCGACGAGCCGTTCGGTGAGCGCCTCGATCTTGGGGCGCAGCTGCTGGAGCCGGCGCGCGGTGAACGCGCCGGCCACGGGGGTGCGCAGGCGCCGGTGGTCGTCGCCTTCGGCGTTGAGCATCGAGGTGTCGGTGACGATGCGGTCGATGGCGGTGCCGGCCGGGCAGGTGTCGCGGGTGGCCCAGTGGCGGATGTCCCTGGACAGGTTCGGATGGGTCAGGACCGTCAGCAGCGTGGCGTAGCGGGTGGCGGCCCAGGCGGGTACGCCCTCGGCCGTCACGGGCACGAGCGGGCCGGCCGCACGCAGCCGGTCGTTGTCGGCGTGCAGGCTCGGGGTGGCCGGGTCGAGGACGAACCGGGCATGCGGGCATCCTGGGCCTGCGTCCGGGTCGTACCCGTCTGCGGCTTCTTGTTCCCGAGCGTCGAGAGTGTCCTGGTCGAGGCGGCTTTCTTGGCTCATGGGTCTTCCCGTCCGTCTGTCGTTGGGTCATCCCGCGCGGCGCGGGCTCAAGGCCAGCGCGGTCACGTCGAAGCCGGGGTCCTGGTCGAGGTACAGGTCGCGGACCAGCTCCCCGGCGGCGGGCGCGTTGCACAGGCCGTGCCCTGAGAAGCCGGTGGCGTACAGGAAGGCCGGCGGTCCCGGGTGGTGGCCGATGAAGGCGGTCTTGTCGGGGCTGGCGTCGCGCAGGCCGGTGACCGCGGTGTGCAGCGCGAGTCCGGCCAGGCTCGGGTACGTGGCGGCGAGGCGTTCGGCGACCTGCCGCCGCCACGCCTCACGGTCGGGCCCCGGGTAGCCCATGCCGATGAGCAGCCGGTCGCCGCGCAGCCGTACCAGCAGGCCGGTGGCGGCGTGCAGGGTGACCGGGATGTCCGGCGTGTCCGGCGGCAGCGGGTCGGTGGTGAGCAGCTCCTGCTCGATGGGCTCGGTGAGCGGCAGGTCCACGCCGGCCTCGCGGACGAGCGAGGCCGACCAGGCGCCGGCGGCGCACACGATGGCGTCGGCGCTGATCTCGCCGGCGGCGGTCCGCACGAGCCCGGCCCGCGTGTCGATGCCGGTGACCGGGCAGCCGGTACGCAGCGTCGCGCCGGCCTGCTCGGCCGCCCGCGCGTAGGCGGTGACGATGGCCGTGGTGTCGGAGATGTAGGCCTGCGGCGAGTACGCGGCGGCCACCAGCGGGAAGTCCCCGATGAGCGGGTTGCGCTCCCGGGCCTCCCGCGCGCTGATGAGGTTCACGTCGACGCCGGCGGCGTGCTGGGCGGGCAGGTCGGCCTCGAACGCGCTCACCTGGTCGGCCTCGGTGAACAGCACCAGGTAACCGACCTGCCGCAGCGGCAGGTCGATCCCCGGCCTGGTCGGGAAGGCGTGGTAGGCCTCGAGGCTGCGCACGGCCAGCCCCGAGCTGACCGGGTTGCCGGCGAAGTAGGAGCGGACCACGTTGGCGGTGGCGCGCGAGGCGCCGGAGCCGAGCGTGTCCCGCTCCAGCAGCGTGGTGTCGACGCCGGCGTCGGCCAGGTGGTACGCGATCGACAGGCCGATCACGCCGCCGCCGACGACCACTACCCGCGGACCGCTCATGCGGGCGTCTCCTCGCGGCGCAGGTGCTCGCCCGCCTCCCATGGGAACAGGTGCAGGTTCCAGCCGCCGAGGCAGTTGCAGTACAGGGCCATGTGGGCCATGACGGAGACGAAGTCCTCGTGGTCGTCGAGGCGGTCGAGCCCGTCCAGCAGGCGCTGGGTGAAGCCCCACAGGGTGTCGAGGCCGCAGTAGCCGAGGAACTCGGCGGGCGTGTGCGCGAGCTGGCGGGTCATCTGGCGCAGCCACGGCATCGGCATGCCGTCGAGGGCGGCGCGGACGAGGCCGCCGTAGCAGCTGTAGCCGAGCGGCCGGGTCTCGCCGTTGACGAACAGCAGCGTGGTCAGGACCGTCTCGTAGCTGCCGGCGCCGGACGGGATGCGGCCCGCGTGCAGGTCGAGCAGCTCGCGGGGCGGGTCCAGCCAGATGCGCTCGGTCTCGGCGTGCACGTCCTTGACCAGCTCGTTGAGCTGCGGGTCGCCGATGGGCAGGCGCGGGAGCTGGTGGCCGCCGGCTTCGCCCTCGCGGCGGACTTCGGCGATGACGGGCTTCTTGGTGGTGTAGACGGAGTGCCAGACGTCGCGGCCGGCCTGGACCAGGGCGTCGAGGTGCTCCGGGACGACCTGGCCGATCGGGGTGGCGGTCATGGGCTCGGTGAGCTCGCCGTACTTGATGCCGAGATGCTGCAGGCGCGAGCAGAACAGGGTGCCGTCGGGTACGGTGCGCCGGTCCACGCGGTATTCCGCTGGTGTGTGCAGCAGCGAATGGACCGGTGCGACGTGGTAGAGGTGATATCCGGCGACCAGGGCGTGCCCCTGCAGGCTGCGGTAGGGCAGGGCGTCCCACAGGCACTGGGCCAGGGCGCGGTTGCGCTGGTCGAGTTCGGCGGCCACGGTGATGCCGAGGCTGGGCCAGGTGATTTCCACACGCTTCGATTCGTTCACAATACGTCACTCTAACGTCACGATTTGTGGCGAAAGAGGCGGGGTCGTGCTATTGACCGGCGCTTGACGTGCTCTTCTGTGGCTTGGGACTTTCGTGCGCCGGCGCTGCTCACAGAGGGGTGCGGGTGAACTGCTGGTTCTGGCCGCCGTTGCTGGGATACTGCTTGAACTGCACGTCGTCGGCCTGCGAGGAGCTGGGCAGGTCGGCGCACTTGCCCGAGTGCCTGGCCACGAGCCGCAGGTAGCCGCCGCCGGCGTCCTGCAGCGTCCACTGCTGGTTGGCGCCGGTGCCGCACGTGTACTGCTGGAGCGCCGCCCCGTCGGCGGTGGAGGCGCCGTTGACGTCCAGGCACCTGCCGGAGTTGCGGGCCACGACCTGCACGTAGCCGCCGCTGATCGACTGGATGCGCCACTGCTGGTTCGTGCCGCCGCCGCAGGCGTACTGGATGACGGCGGCCGCGTTGGCGGTGGAGGCGCCGCGCACGTCGGCGCACTTGCCGGAGTGGCGCACCGCCAGCCGGTCGTAGCCGGTGCCCGTCGTGGCGATCGTGCCGGCGGCGGCGTCGATGCTGAGCTGGCGCGCGTAGCTCAGGCTCATGGACGTGTTGCCGGAGAACTGCACCGGCAGCCACACGTACCGCGAGTCGTTGACGGGCCCGCCCCACGCGCCGGCCCACCGGTCGCCCAGATACAGGTACGACGTGCCGGAGGTGCCCTGCACCGGCAGCACGTAGGCCGGCTGGGAGCCGAACGTCTGCGAGTCGCCGGCGTTCTGCCAGGCGCTCCACGTGCCGGTGATGCTGGTGGCGGTGGCGTACTGGGCCTGGTTGGGCTGCCAGCCGGTCGCGCCCGAGGTCAGCAGGAAGTAGACGCCGTTGCGCTTGAACATCGCCGGCGCCTCCCGGTGGTCGCCGGCCCACATGCGCGCCAGCGCGGCCACGTCGGTGTAGTCGGCGCTGAGCCGGTAGACGTGCAGGTCGTAGTTCTCGTTCGCGGCCGAGATCATGTAGCCGGTGCCGTCGGTGTCGACGAACGCGGTGATGTCGCGCGACATGTGGCCGAGCGGCCGGAAGCTGCGCAGGTAGGTGTAGGCGCCGTCCACCGTGGTCGAGACCGCCACGGCGGCCCGCGCCTCGCCGTAGTCCCGGCCGTTCTCCTTGTGCATCCACATGACGAACCGGCCGGTCGCGGCGTTGTAGACGACTTTGGGCCGCTCGATGTTGGCGACCTGCAGCTCGGCGGAGCTGGACTGGGTGAGCACGTGGTTGCGGAACTCCCAGGTGCGCAGGTCGGCCGAGCGGTAGGCGGAGACGTAGCGGAAGGTGCCGTCGGCGTTGCGGTTCTCCCCGAACCAGTAGTAGTACGAGCCGACCTTGATCACGCCGCCGCCGTGGGCGTGCAGCAGGTTGCCCGAGGTGTCGGTGAACTGCGCGCCCACCGGCACCGTCACGGGTGCTGCCGCCGCCGGGGCGACGGGTGCCGCCGCGAGCACCAGGCAGAGCCCGGCCAGCAGGGTCAGCAGGCGGGACATGGCGTCAGTTGGTGCAGTTCGCGGACACGGTGACGTCGTAGATGTACCAGACGCTGCCGGGCGCGGCCCACACGAGCGCCGACGTGGTCGTCCAGTTCGTGCAGTTGACGCCGGCCGCGAGCACCGCCGCGCGGGCGGCCTGGGCGCCGTTCTGGACGGCGGTGCCGGCGGTGGCGCCGCTGCCCTGGCGGGTCTCCGAGCGCGCCACCGGGTACGACGGCCCGGGCGGCTGCGGGACGCAGGTGCCCGACGCGGTCGCGTCGAAGATGTAGGCCGAGCCGTCGGGCGCGGTGTAGACGTGGGTGGAGGTGACCGACACGCTCGGGCAGACCTCGCCCGCCTGGGCGGCCTGCCGGTTCAGCTCCGCGCGGGCGTTGGCCTCGGCGTTCGCCTGCCCGGACGACCAGGTGGGTCCCCAGCCGGACGAGCTCGCGGTGCGGAACGTGTCCGCGTGCGCCGGAGACGAGGCCAGGCTGACCGCGGCGGCGAGCGCCAGCGCCGGGAGGAGGTGCCGAGGTGCCATCGGGAGGTCCCTTTCGCGTGGGGGTCGCGCCAGGAGCGCCACTCCGGCACCGGTCGGACGACCGGCCCCGGACGGGCACCGTCACCGTAGATCGGGGCCGGACGCGGGCACCAGCCGAGCGCTCGTCCGGCGGCGTCCGCGCAGGTCAGCACGTGAAACTTTCAGCGCGTGGGAGCACCGCCCCCCATCGGGCCCCGGCACGGCGGCGTGCCGGGGCCCGGACCGCCATCGCCGCCAATCTGTTCCGCCGGTAGCCAGGCCAGGGCGGCGGTGACCAGGGCCTCGACACCCGTGGGCAGCGTGGGGAGGATCTGGGGGGCGAAGAAGGGCGAGTGGTTGCTCGGCACGTCCTCGCGCAGCCGGCCCTCCCGCTCGGCGCGGGCGTACAGCTCGGGGTCGGCGCCGCCGAGGCCCCAGAAGACCGACGGCGCGCCCGCCTCGGCGCCGAACAGGCCGAAGTCCTCGCTGCCCATCAACGGCGCCATGGCCGGAACCCGCTCGGAGCCGAACCGGCCGGCGAACGCCTCGCGCACCCGGGCCGTGGCGTCGCCGTCGTTGACGGTCAGCGGGAAGGCGTTGAGCGTGCGGATCTCCGGCGGGCGGGGCGCGCCGGAGGCGGCCGCCTCGGCGTTGACCACGCGCTCCACGGCCGCCAGCAGGGTGCGGCGCACCTCGGGGGAGAACGAGCGCAGGTTGACCGTGATGGACGCCTCGTCGGGGATGATGTTCTCCTTGTGGCCCGCGTGGATCTGGGCCACCGTCAGCACCGCCCGCTCGAACGGGGACACCTCGCGCGAGACGACCGTCTGCAGGCGCATGACGGTCGAGGCGGCCAGGACGACCGGGTCGACGGTCCGCTCCGGCTGAGAGCCGTGCCCGCCCCGGCCGTACAGCCGGATCTCCATGCTGTCGGCGGCGGCCAGGACCTCGCCGGGGCTGATGAGCAGCGTCCCGGCCGGGTCGGGGAAGACGTGCTGGCCGAGCACGACGTCGGGCGTGCCGATCCGGTCGAACAACCCGTCGTCCAGCATGGCCCGCGCCCCGGCCGCGACCTCCTCGGCCGGCTGGAACAGCGCCACGAGCGTGCCCCGCCACCGGTCCCTTCCGGCCGCCAGCAGCTGCGCCGCGCCGCTCAGGCACGTCACGTGCATGTCGTGGCCGCAGGCGTGCATGAGCGGCACCCCGTCGGGCGTGGTGGCGGTGCTCGCGTACGGCAGGCCCGTCGCCTCCAGCACCGGCAGCGCGTCCATGTCGGCCCGCAGGGCCACCGTCGGGCCCTCGCCGTTGCGCAGCAGGCCCGCCACGCCCGTGCCGCCGAGGCCCGTGACGACCTCGAACCCGGCCGCCCGCAGCCGCTCGGCGGCGATGCCCGCCGTGCGCTCCTCCTTGAAGGCGGGCTCGGGGTGCCGGTGCAGGTCCTGATACAGCTCGGCGAGCTCGCCGAGCACCGGGCCCGCGAGCCCGGCCATGATCGCGTCCATGGCGTCCTGATCGCTCATGCCGACATCCGTTCCAGTTCGGTGATCTCTTGGACGAGGGTACGGCGGGCCGCGTCGCGCTGCTCGGGGGTGGGGGTCGTCCTGGGGAAACCGGCCGGCAGGGCGGCCAGGACCACGATGTGGAGGGCCGTCCTGCGCGGGGTGCGGGCCGGGCGTGCGCCGTCGCCGGGTCGTCCACGGCCAGGCCGCCGTCCCGCTCGGCCAGCACCACGCCGTACGCGCGCGCCGCCGCCTCCCGGGAGACCACGCCCCGCTCCACGTCCCGCAGGACCGCCTCCGGATCCCTGGTGTACGGGTCGCCGTAGCCGCCCGCGCCCGAGGTCAGCAGCGTGACGACAGCCCCGGGCTCCAGCGGCAGCACGTCGATCTTGAAGTGCCTGCGCTCCCGGGGGGTGCCCGGATCGACGATCAGCTCGGTGGCCGCGCCCGGCCCGACCTCCGCGCTTGCCGCCAGGACACAGGGGATGGGTCACCCGTTGACCAGGGCGTCGCCGAGGGCCGTGCGCGCGTACAGGACGCCCCGGCCGACGCGGGTGCCCGTGATCAGGCCCGTCCTGCGCAGCGCCGCCAGGTGGCCGCCCGTGGTGCCCAGGCTCTGCCCGAGCAGGGCCGCGAGCTGGGTGGTGGTGGCGGGCTCGGCCAGCTCGGCGAGGATGCGGGCGCGGCTGCGGCCGATCAGGGCCGACAGGTCGGCGTCGGCCGCGGCGGGCGCGGCCGCGGCGCCCCTCGCGGGGTAGATCATCGCGTACGGCCAGGCGTCCTCCAGGTAGGCGCCGACGGCGGTCGTGAACGCCGACGGCAGGAAGAGCAGCCCCTTGCCGCCGAGCCGGCGCAGCCCGTGGAGGCTCGTCAGCTCGACCTCGATCTGCCCCCGGGGCCGCCAGTGCACCTGCGGGCTGAGGTCCTCCAGCGCCGCCGCCCAGCCGTAGGCCGCCAGCCGTCCCGCCCGATGGGCGACGTCCCGCTGCAGGATCGCGCGGAAGCGCGGCCAGTCGTGGGCGACGATCTCCGTCCAGAGCGCCTGGTACGCGTCGGCGAGCCGCTCCACCACCCGCGGGTCCGCCAGCAGCTCCTTGACCGAGTCCGCCGCCGGCCGCCCGGCGAGCGCCCCGGCGATCTCCGCGTGCGCCTGCTCCAGCGGGGTCCCGCGCATGGCGGCCAGCTCCGCCTCGAACGGCACGTTCACCGCCGTCGGCGGCGGGGCGATGAAGGAGACGTTCGTGCCGCGCCGGTTGCCGCTGATCGCGGCCGAGGCCTCCAGCACGGGGTGGGCGCGTTCGAGCTCCCGGTACGTGCCCCGCCACCGCGCGGCCCACCGGCCGTGCACGCCCGCCTCCAACCGGCCGGCCAGTACCCACTGCGCGTGCATGGTCTCGATCAGCGGCGAGATCGCGAACCTGGTGGCCACCAGATCCTGCGGGGTGACCTCGATTCTTACCGGCACCTTTCGGTTATATCCGAAACAGTCGCCAGTCCGCCGGTCCGGTCCGCACCATCGTGGACGTGAAGGGGACGACGTTCGGCGAGGTGTTCGCCGTCAAGGAGTTCCGGGTCCTGTTCGGCGGCTTCGCGCTGCTGGTCGGCGGGGACTCGATCAAGATGCTGGCCCTGTCCGTGCTGGTCTACGCGCGGACCGGCTCGGCCGGCCTGTCGGCCGCCGCGTACATGGCCGGCTGGCTGCCGTTCATCGTGGGCGGGCTGTTCCTGCTCTCGCTGGCCGACCGGCTGCCGCCGCGGGCGCTGATGGTGACCGGCGAGGTGGTCAGGGCGGTGACGTGCCTGCTGCTGGCGTACGGGGGGCTGCCGGTCTGGGCGATGCTCGCGCTGGTGCTGGTCACGGGGCTGTTCACGCCGGTCTTCTTCGCCGCGCGGGCGGCGATGCTGCCCGACGTGCTGCCCGGCGACGCGTTCGTGCTGGGGCGGTCGGTCCTGAACGTGGCCTCCGCGAGCGCGCAGATCGCCGGGCTGGCGGCCGGGGGCGCGTTCCTGGCCGTCGCCGGGCCCTCGGGGGCGCTGGCCACGACCGCGGGCCTGGCCGCGGTGGCCGCCGTGGTGCTGCGGGCCGGGCTGCCGCACCGGGCCGCCCGGGGCGCGGCGCGTGCGGGCGCCGTGCGCGAGACGCTGCGGGTCAACCGGCTGCTGCTGGCCGACGGGAGGGTGCGCGGGCTGCTGCTGGCGGGGTGGCTGCCGTGCGTGTGCCTGGCCGGGGCCGAGGCCATGGTCGTGCCCTACCTGGGCGGGCAGGGGCAGGCCGGGGTGGTGCTCGCGGCGGCGGCCGGCGGGATGGCGGCGGGGGAGTTCGCGGTGGGCAGGTTCGCCGCGCCGGGGCTGCGGGAGCGGCTGTCGTTTCCGCTGGCGGTGCTGCTCGGCGTGCCCTGGGTGGGGTTCGCGCTCGGGCCGGGGATCGCGTGGGCCGCGGTGCTGGCCGCCGTGGCGACCGCGGGGCTGTCGTACCAGCTGGGGTTGCAGCGCCGGTTCGTGGAGTCGGTGCCCGAGGAGGTGCGCGGGCAGGCGTTCGGGCTGCAGTCGTCCGGGCTGATGACGGGGCAGGCGGCCGGGGCGGCGCTGGTCGGGGCGCTCGGCGAGGCGATCGCGCCCGGGCCCGCGATCGCGGTGGCGGGCGGTGCCGGGGTCCTGGTCGCGCTGGCGCTGGCGGGCGTGCTGCGCCCGGGTGGTGTGCGCGAAGCGGCCCCTCGCCTCTGACCGGCCGGGGCGGGCGGAAAACCCCCGCGATCGGGCGTGTCCCGACTATATGGTGCCGTTCGTGGACACTCTGGAAAGCCTCGTCATCGCCCGGCGGCTGCGCGTTCCCATCGGCGATGCGCCCGCCGGCTCCACGCCCGGCTGGGGGGACACCGCCGCCCGCCAGCTCGACGCGGCACTGCTCAGCGTCGGCTTCACGTGCTCGGCCACGCTGCTGGAGCGGCTGTCCGGGCTGCGCGGCGAGACCGTGGTTGACCTCGGCGTCCGCATTCTGGCCGCCGTCCGCACTCTCGTGGGTGACCACGTCCGGCACAACGCCTACTTCCTCGACTTCCCGAAGAACGTGCCCGACACCCTGGAGTTCTGGGCCGGGCTCCTGCGCGAGACCCTGCTCGACCCGGTCTCCGCCGGCGTCCGGACCTCGACGCTCAACCTGCTCTCCCTGCCCGGCTACGGACGTTACCAGCACACCTACGCCGACCTGCTGGCCGCGCACGCCGAGCTGGTCCCGCTGGCCGGGGACCGGGTGACCGTGCTGGAACTGGGCGGGAGCCTGGAGTCGGAGGCCCGGGAGCTCTACTTCTCGCTGGCGGGCTCCGAGGTGCCCCTGGCCGCCGAGGACCTGGAGGCGCTGCGCCTGCTGGCCGGGTCCTGCGCCGAGGAGCCCGAGCGCATCCCCGTGCGCGAGAACCGCGCGATCGTCAACGAGGTCCGGCTGGCCGGGGGCCGGCCGCTGCTGGTCGACACCGTGACCGACGTGCTCCGGCTCGCCTGCGGCAGCTCCGGCGGCGATGTCACGCTGGCCGAGCCCACCAGGTTCCGCTCGTTCCGCCGGGCCGAGCGCCGCACCCTGCTGGGCGCCCTGGACGCGGTCGCCTCCCCGGCCAAGCTCGGCGACGTTCCGCGCCACCGGGAGCAGTGGAAGCGGCTCGGCGAACGGCTGCACCCCCACGAGTACCCGCAGTTCCCGCGCGCCCAGGACGTCTTCGAAACGGCCAGGGGCGCCCGCCGGGCCCCGAGCCTGGACGGCCGGGTCGAGGCCGCCCTGTCGTCGGGCCGTGCCGCCGAGGCCGTGAAGCTGCTGGAGAGGGCGCCCGGCGCGCTGCTGCGCCGCCTCGACCACCTGCTGCGGACCGGCCTGTCCACGACGGTCGTGCTGGAGGCCGTGGAAGGCGCCGTCTCGGGCGCCTCCGGCCGCGTCCTGCTGTCGCTGCGCGAGCACCTGCAGAACCGGCTCACCCCCGTCGCGGGCCGCGTCTTCGTCAACCGGCACGGCAGGGCGTGGGCGGCCCCCGACTCCCGCTCGCCGCTGGAGGAGGAGGCCCTGGCGCGGGCGCTGGGCATCCTGGACCAGGAGATCGCCCGTCGCCTCCCCGACCCCGGCGAGCTGATCGTCGATCCCGACGTGCTGGACGTCGCCCTGCCGCTGTCCGGCAAGGCCGTCGTGCCCGGCCTCGGGATGCTGCCCCGGGGCTCGGTGTCGGCGGTGGACGGCGAGCTGCTCAGGTTCTTCGTCCACTGGCACGAGGCCCGGCAGCGCACCGACTACGACCTGTCCGCGCTCATGCTCGACGCCACCTATGACAACCCGACGCACATCTCCTGGACGAACTACACCAACGGCTTCGCCCAGTACTCCGGCGACCTCACCGAGGCGCCCGACGGCGCGTCCGAGTTCATCGACATCCGGCTCGCCGCCGCGACCCAGCCGATCATCATCCCGCAGGTGAACGTCTACGCCGGGGAAGGCTTCGACGAGGCCGCCGAGGCGTTCTTCGGCTACATGACCAGGGACGCCGAGCAGGAAGGCAGCCCGTTCGAGCCGCGTACCGTGCGCATGAAGTCGGACCTGCGCGGCTCCGGCCGGATCGCCCTGCCGCTCGTCTTCCTGCGCGGCGCCGACGGCGGCTGGCTGGTGAAGTGGCTGCACCTCTACCTGAAGGGGCACCCCGGCTTCAACCAGGTGGAGGGCAACCGGGTCAGCGCCTCCCTGCTGGTGCGCTCCATCGTCGAACGCGACCACCTGCGCGTTCGCTACCTGGCCGACCTGCTGCGCGCGAAGAGCTCGGCGGCCGGGCACACCACCTATATCGGGCTGGAGGCGCCGGCCGGCCTCCCGGCGGAGTCGCGCGTCTACACGGCCGGGACGCTGCACGAACTGATCCCCGCCTGATACGTTCGGCTTCCGGTCGTGAGGCCATTCGAGGGCTTCCTTCTCCTGGTTCGAATCCAGGTGGGCCCCCTGGGCCTACTCGGCTGCTAGCTCCCGAGCCTTCCTCACGACCGGGCCGTGCCTTCTGCTAGCGTTGGCGGCGACGCGGGGTGCCCGGGCTGCCGGGCTGAGATCACACCCGTCGAACCTGATCTAGTTCGCACTAGCGAAGGGACGTCATCGGTGACCTTCTGTGAGAAGATCTGGGCGCGCACGGCCACGCTGCTCGAGGCGATCCACGACCACCCGTTCAACACCGCGCTCGGCGACGGCACCCTCGACCGCGAGCGCTTCGCGTTCTACCTCGTCCAGGACGGGCGCTACCTGGTGGCCTACGCCAAGGTCCTCGCGACCGCCTCGGCCCGCGCCACCGCCCCGGCCGACGCCGCGTTCTTCGCGCAGAGCGCGCACACGGCGCTGGTCGTCGAGCGGGCCCTGCACACCGGCTACCTGGAGCAGTTCGGGCTGACGGCCGGCGAGACGGCGGCCGTCGCCACCTCGCCGACCTGCCTGGCCTACTCCTCCTACCTCCAGGCCACCGCCCTGGCCGCGCCCTTGCCCGTGCTCGCCGCCGCCGTGCTGCCGTGCTTCTGGGTCTACCAGGACGTCGGCGCGGCGCTGCTCGAACGTACGGCGGGCGCGGCCGACCACCCGTACCGGACCTGGATCGGCACCTACTCCGACCCCGCCTTCGCCGCCTCGGTCGAGCAGGCCAAGGCCATCACCGACCGGCTGGCCGAGACCGCCGACCCCGAGACCCGCCGGGCGATGGACGAGGCGTTCTGCCGGGCCACCGAGTACGAGTGGATGTTCTGGGACAGCGCCTGGCGCCTGGAGGCCTGGCCCACCGGCCGGTGGCTCCAGCCGGCCCTCACGCGAACGACGCGCTGAGCTCCCGGCGCAGCTCGCGAGCCTGGTGCAGGTAATGGGTGGCCAGCGCGGCACGCCCGGCCGAGCGGTACAGCTCGCCGAGCGTCTGGTAGGTGTCCGCCTCCCCGCTGCGGTCCCCCAGTTGCTGGAAGATCACCAGGGAGCGCTCCAACTGGTCGGAGCCGTCCGAACGCTCGCCCCTGGCCACCTGGAGCCCGCCCAGGTTCCGCATCGCGTACGCGCCGCAGTGGCGGTCGCCCAGCGCCTCGAAGATGTCCAGCGCGTGCCCCTGGTAGCGCATGGCCCGGTCCGACTCGGCGAACAGGTCGTACATGCGGCCGAGCTGCATCGACACGCAGCCCTCGCGGTGGGCGTCGTCGAGCTCCTCGGCCAGCCGCAGCGCGTCCCCCAGCCACCTGGACGCCTGCCGCAGATCCCGCAGCGACAGATAGACGCGCCCGATCGCCTGCCGCGCGTACGCCTCGCCGCTGCGGTCGCCGATGGCCAGGAACATGGCCAGCGCCTGCCGGAAGGACCCGAGCGCCTTGAGATGGCGGCTGGAGAACTGGTTGACCGCCGCCAGCCCGCAGATCGAGATGGCCTCGCTCCGCGTGTCGCCCAGCTCGTGGAAGATGGCGCGGGCTCGCCGGAACATGTCCTCGGCCTCGGCGTAGCGGTCCTGGTAGAGGCAGACCTGGGCCAGGCCGCGCAGCATGGCGGCCTCCCCGTGGCGGTCGCCGGCCGCGCGGGCGCTGTCCAGCGCGAGGCGGTGCGTCAGCTGCCACTCGTCCAGGCGGCAGTGCAGGTCGAAGTACGGGACCAGGGTGGCGGCCAGCCCCCACGCGGACTGGGCCAGGCCCGCGCCGGCGGCCAGCCGTACGGCCTCCACCAGGGACTCCCGCTCGGCGTCGAACCACGACAGCGGCTGGGCGGTCAGCCGGCCGAGGGTCTCCCGCTCCAGGCTCCAGCGGGGCGCCAGGTCGGACGTGAGCCCGAAGAGAGTGGTGGGCAGTCGCAAGGAGGCGTGCTCGGCGGCGGTCAGCCAGCCGCCGAGCACCCGGGCCAGCGCGTGCCGCTCGGTGTCGCCGCCCGCCTTCTCCCTGGCGGCGCAGCGGATCAGGTCGTGGAGCCGGTAGCGGGGCTGGCCGACGTGGTCGGTGCCGGCCAGCCGCAGGAGGTTGGCGTCCACCAGGGTGTCCACGACGGCGTCGGACCGGGGCCGGTCGAGCACGGCGTCGGCCACCCAGCCCGGCACGGACTGCTCGCCGAGCAGGCCGATCGCGCGGAAGGCCAGGGCGGCGTCGTCGGGCAGCCGCCGGTAGCTGAGCTCGAACGAGCCGCGTACCTCCAGGTCGCCGGCGCGTAACTCGTCGAGGCGGCCGGCCTCGTCCGCCAGCCGCTGCCGAAGCACGCCCAGCGACCACCCGGGCC
Source organism: Nonomuraea sp. JJY05 (assembly GCF_043496855.1). NCBI lineage: Bacteria > Bacillati > Actinomycetota > Actinomycetes > Streptosporangiales > Streptosporangiaceae > Nonomuraea > Nonomuraea sp. JJY05. Next base: position 1,701 of record NZ_JBIEIS010000074.1, on the reverse strand, counting down.
GTCCGGCCAGCCGGGCCCCGGCCACCCGGACGGCCAGCGGTAAGTGGCCGCAGGAGCGCACGATCGCCTGGGCGGCCTCGCGCTCCTCCGCCACCCGTTCGGGGCCGACGATCCGGCCCAGGAGCTCCTCGGCCTCCGCGGGCGGGAGCACGTCCAGTTCAAGCTGGAGCGCGCCGGGCAGCTCGGCGATGCGCCGGCGGCTCGTGACGAGCACCGCGCTGCCGCTGCCGGGAAGCAGGGCGCGTACCTGGGCGGTGTCGGCGGCGTCGTCGAGGAAGACGAGCATCGGGCGCTCGGCGAGAAGGGAGCGGTAGAGCGAGGCCCGCTCGCGCACGGTCGGCGGCAGGACCGCCTCCGCGACGCCCAGCGCGCGCAGCGCCTCGGCCAGGACGCCGAGCGGATCGGCGGGTTCGGCGTCGGTGCCGCCCAGGCACAGGTAGAGCTGGCCGGCGGGGTAGCCCGCCCGTAACGCGTGGGCGCAGTGCACGGCCAGCGCGGATTTGCCCACTCCCGGCGGTCCGGTCACCACGGCGATCGCGGGCGGCCCGTCCGGGCGGTGTGCCTCGGGGGACAGGGCGCGGGTGACGGCCGCGACGTCCTGCGCCCTGCCGGTGAAGTCCGGCACGTCGGCGGGGAGCTGGTGGGGCGCCGCCGCGACGGGCGCGGGCGGGGCATCGCCCGCGAGCACGGACGCGTGCACGTCACGTAACTCCTGGCCCGGCTCGATGCCCAGCTCGTCCACGAGCTGCCGCCTGATCGTGGCGTAGGCGTTCAGGGCCTCGGCCCGCCGGCCGCTGTGGTGCAGGGCGAGGATCAGCTGCTGCCACAGGTCCTCGCGGTAGGGGTGCTCGCCGATCAGGTCGCGCAGGTCGTCGATCGCCGTGGCGTGCTCGCCGCGGGCCAGCTTCAGCGCCACCAGCTCCTCGACCGCGGCCAGCCTGGCCTGGGTGAGCGCGCGCAGCCGCCCGTCCCACAGCGGGCTGGCGGGCAGGTCGCCGAGCGGGGTGCCGCGCCACAACGCCAGCGCCCGGCGCAAGTGCTCCATCGCCTCCTCGGTACGCCCCGCCGCCCGCGCCCTGGCCACCAGGTCCTCGAACTGCAGGGCGTCCAGCCGCCCCGCGTCGAGCTGCATCGCGTAACCGGAGGTCCGGGCCTCGATCTGGACGCCTGCCGAGCGCAGCGTGCTGACGTACGTGCGCAGGTTGGCCACGGCCGACGACGGCTGCGCCCGCGGCCACAGCACCTCGACGAGCGCCTCGGAGCTGACCACCTCGTTGGCCTCCAGCAACAGCGAGGCGAGCAGGAGCCGGGGCTTCCTGCCGGCGACGCGTATGGGCCCTTCCGGGACCCGGACCTGCAACGGCCCAAGAACACTGAATACGGGCTGTTCAACCACCATGACCGCGCGTTCTCCTGAGCTGGGCGCCGTGCGGGGCGTCCGTTGGTGAAGCGTTCAAGCTGGAAGGGCCTTTATACCGATTTTGGATGTTCTTTGTATGCCGGACTCGCAATCTTGATCCCCAGCAAGAGCGCTTCGAAAGATCCGACGGACAGATTCGCGGCGCCGGCCGGGGCATTGCCCCTCCGGCGCGCGCAGAAAGGTATCCGCATGAGAACCAGAGGGGTGCTTACGGCCGGGTTCGCCCTGCTCTTCAGCCTCACGACCGGTCCGATCGCGGTGGCATGGGCCGCCCCGACCCC
>NZ_JBIEIS010000073.1:0-40754 GCF_043496855.1 Nonomuraea sp. JJY05 | reverse complement strand
CGCCACCGTCATCCCCGGCATGCGCAACCTCACCCACGTACGCGCCAACCTCGCCACCAGCGACGCCGAACCGCTGAGCGAAGAACTGCTGGCGCAGCTGCGCGAACACCGCTGGGACCGCCGCCCCACCGCGTGGTCGCAATGAGTGCCGCGCCGAAGCCCATCCTGCTGTGGGCCGTGCCCCGATCCCGGTCCACCGCGTTCCTGCGCATCATGCTGGAGCGCGGCGATCTCGAGGTGGTCCACGAGCCGTTCTCCTACCTGCAGGTGGACGGCCACTTCGAGCTCGCGGACCGGCGCGTCACGTCGGCGGTCGGGCTGCTCGACGTGATACTCGAGGTCAACGCCGGCGGGCGCCGGGTGTTCGCCAAGGACACCTCCGACTACACGTACACGCCGCTGCTCCAGGACGAACGCCTGTACAGCGACGTCATCAACACTTTCATGATCCGGGAGCCGCGGGGCGCGATATCCTCGCACTACGCCATGAACCCCGAGGCCACCCTGGACGAGTACGGCTTCGAATACCTGCACGCCATCTTCGAAGCCGTGCGGTCGGCCACCGGCGAGGTCCCCCTGGTGATCGACGGCGACGATCTCGTGGCCGATCCAGAGGCGACGGTCCGGGCCTACTGCGAGCGGGTCGGGCTCGAGTTCATGCCCGAGGCGATGCGCTGGGATCCCGGTCAGCAGGCGAACTGGCAGCGTACGAACCGGTGGCACGCGGAGGTGGCCGAGAGCAGCGGGCTGGAGGCCAGGACGTCCGAGCGGCGCGAGACGCCCGACACCAACGAGCACCTGCGCCGCATCGCCGAACACCACCAACCGTTCTACGACGCGCTCGCGCGCCACCGCCTCTGCCCCTCCCGATGAGCTGGTCCGCGCAGGCCGCCCCTGACGGGCCTCATCGCCGGGCTCGACGCCTCCGGCCGCCACGTCGCGCCGGTGCGGGCCGCGTCAGCCGGCCGGTCGGCGGCCCGGTCGGCGGCCCGGCCGGCGGCCCGGCCGGCGGCGGTCATCGCGCGTCCTGCGGTGACGCGGTGGCGACCGCGAAGCCGGCGATCCACTCGGGGATGGCCCGGTAGAAGCGGAAGGTCATGCGGTACCTGCCGGTTGCGGCGAGCGAGGCGAACGCGGCGATCCACGTCCGGACCTCGTGCGCCTCGGTGGCCAGGCAGAACGGCGGCATCTCCTTGTAGAAGCCGTTGTAGTGGTCGGGCGCGTACAGCACGACCAGATCCGGCTACGTGCACACGCTGGTCATGAGACTGGAGCGCGGCACGCCGTGCCCGACCGTGCCCGCCCACTCGCTGGGCACGCTGCACCACGTGTACGTCATCACCGGCAAGCTGCGCACGGGCCCCGTCGAGGACCAGGTGGAGCTGTCCGCCGGTGACTTCGTCCGGTTTCCCGGCGACGTGCCGCACCGGCACACCTGCCTGTCGGAGCGCGTGGTGGCCCATGTCGTCACCACCATCCCGCAGGCCCACCAGTTCGGCACCGCCGACCCGCGAGGCTGACACCCGCGATCAGTCCAGGTTCGCGAGCTCGCTCTCGAAGCGCCTGCGCAGCGCGTCCTTCTCCGGCTCCGGCAGCCAGCACGCCTCCACCCCCGCCAGCGCCATCGCGCGCAACCGCTCATCCGGTACGGCGAGCTGCTCGGACAGGATCCGATACTCGTTCGCCAGCGACGTCGGGAACATCCCGGGGTCGTCGGAAGCGGGGATCACGTTGAGCCCCGCCTCGAGCATCGCCGCGATCGACGCCCGCCGCCACGGCCGCCACGAGCGCCGCGAGGTGGTCGAGATGACGGTGAACGGGATCTGCTCGTCCCGCACCCTGGCGACGACCTCGTCGTCCTCGAGCACGAAGTAGCCGTGGTCGATCCGGTCGCAGCCGAGCACGTCGAGGCAGGTGACCGTGTTGACGGCGACGGGCGCGTGCTCGGAGGAGTGAGCGGTACGCCGGAGCCCGGCCTCGCCGGCCAGCCGGAAGGCGGCCTCGAACCGCTCGGGCGGCCCGGCGGTCTCCAGGTTGTCCAGCCCGATCCCCGCCACGTAGTCGTGCGGGTGGTCCACGACCGTGCGCACCCAGGAGAGCGCCTCGTCTCCCGACCTGCTCCGGTCGACGGCCGCGATGAGCCTGCCCGACATGCCGAAGTCGCGTTCGGCCATCCTGATGCCCTCGGCGTACGCCTCGATCACCGTGGCGTAGCCGAGCCTGTCCTGATGCTCGGTCAGCGCGTCGAAGGAGACCTCGAGATGCCTGGTCGCGCTGGTCCGGTGGGCGTCCTCGAACGCCTCATAGGTGATCCTGGTGAGATCGTCGGCGTCGCGCAGGACCTGGAGCACCCACGAGGACACCTGGAAGAGGGAGTAGGAGACCTCGGGCTCGTCGGCGCTCCTGCCCTGCGGGACCGGGACCCGGGTGTCCAGGTAGAGCGCCGGGTCCGGCGGGAGCGAGTTCACGTCCGCGTAGATCCGCTCGGGCGTGTCGGGCAGGTCGAGCCCCTCCCGCCTGGCCAGCTCGGCGAAGGTCGAGGCGCGTACGGTGCCGATGAGATGGCAGTGCAGATCGACCTTGGGCAGCAGGTCAAGGTTCACTTGCCGGCCACCTCGCGGGTGAAGCGGTCGACCCAGGCGGCGCGGGTGTCGACGAGCTGCGCGGGGTCGAGGGTCTTGAACCCGGCGGCCACCGGGTCCTTGGCCGCCTCGCCCGTCACCTTGGCGATGTCGGCCGGGATCTCGGCCTTCGGGTTCGTGGGCAGGTCACCGGCGGCCTTGGCCATGGCGCTCTGCGCCTCGGCCGACAGCATGTAGTCGATGAACTTCGCCGCTCCCTGCGCGTTGCGCGCGCCCTTGGGGATCATCGCCCGGTTGGTGGCCATGTAGCGGCCCTTGGCGGGCGCCGTCCAGGCGATCGGCTCGCCCGAGGTGACGAGCTTCGTGGCGAAGCCGCTCAGCGCGTCGGCGGCGACGATCTCGCCCTGGGTCAGCAGGTTCGTGACCTCGGTCGAGGAGGTGTAGAACTGCAGGACGTTCGGCGCCCAGCCGGCCAGGGTCTTCAGCGAGGTGTCGATGTCGTAGGGGCCCTTGCCGTACGACTCACCCACCCCCGAAATCATGAGTTGTCCGGCGGTCACCGAAATATCGGGAAGCGCGACCTTTCCCTTGTTCGCCGCGTTGGCGAACAGCTCCCAGTCGGCGGCCTGCTTCTGGCTCAGCTTGCCGGTGTTGTAGATGATCCCGTTGAGCTGGTGCGTGTAGGCCGGCCCCTCGTAGGCGCCCTCGGTCGCGAACGGCGCGAGCTGCTTCATGTTGGGCACGTCGACCTTCTGGAAGAGGCCGTCCTTCTGCCCGAGCGCGGCGAAGTAGTCGGAGATCAGCACCACGTCCGACTCCGGCTCGCCCTTGGCGAGCTTCAGCTTCGACAGCCGGTCGGAGTTGGACCCGGTGTCCAGCTCGACCTTGATCCCCGTCTGCTTGCTGAACGGGGCGACGACCGCCTGCTCGAACTCCTTCACGCCGAAGGGGAAGGTGCTGACGACGATGGTGTTCTGATCGGCCTGCTTGTCGCTGGAGCCGGAGCCGGAACATCCGGCTGCGGCGAGCACCGTCAGAGCGGCGGCCACTATGGCGCGGCGTGTGGGCATGGGGTCGTTCCTTACTTTCAGCGGGGGAGTGAGACGAGATGGTCGTCCGGCGCGATCACCATGACGCTCGAACCGGGCGTCAGGGTCGCGCCGCTGCGTACGTCGGCGAGCAGCCTGACGGTCGCGCCCGAAGGGTCGAGCACGTCGAGCGAGACCAGCAGGTCGACGCCGCGGAAGGCCACGTCGACCACCGTCGCGTCGAGGCTGTGGCCAGGGCCGTGACCTTTCTCCGCGATGCGCAGATGCTCGGGCCGGATGGTCAGAGGGGTGCCGTCGGCCGCGGTGAGGAAGTTCTCGTAGCCGAGGAACTCGGCGACGAAGCGGTCGGCGGGACGGGGGAAGACCTGCTGGGGAGTGCCCTGCTGCACGATCCTGCCCTCGTTCATGATGACCATCTCGTCGGACATCTCCAGGGCCTCGTCCTGGTCGTGGGTGACGAGGATGACGGTCAGCCTGGTCTCCGCCTGGATGCGCCGGATCTCGGCCCGCATCTGGACGCGCAGGCGGGCGTCGAGGTTGGACAGCGGCTCGTCGAGCAGCAGGAGCTTGGGCCTGATCGCGATCGCCCTGGCCAGCGCCACCCGCTGCTGCTGCCCGCCGGAGAGCTTCTTCGGCTTGCGGTCGGCCAGGTGCGCGAGCCCGACGAGGTCGAGCGTCTCCATGACCCGCGAGCGTCTCTCCGCGGACGGCACCTTGCGCAGCTTGAGCCCGTACCCGACGTTGTCGGCCACCGTCATGTGCGGGAACAGCGCGTACGACTGGAAGACCATCCCGAGATCGCGCTTCTCCGGCGGCGTGCGCGTGCTGTCGACCCCGTCGATGCGGATCGTCCCCGACGTCGGTGCCGAGTAGCCCGCGATCATCCTGAGCGTGGTGGTCTTGCCGCAGCCGCTCGGGCCCAGCAGCGTCGTCAGCTTCCCCGCCGGCACGGCGAGGTCGATGTCGTCGACGGCGGTGAAGGAGCCGAACCTCTGGGTGACTGCGATCAGCTCGGCGGCGGCGGTCATTGGTTGATCCCTCCGAAGATCTTGGCGAATCCGACCGTGCGCTCGGCGATCACCGCGATGACCACGGTGGCGGCCAGGATGAGGGTGGAAGCGGCGGCGACCATCGGGTCGTACGACTGCTGCACGTAGTCGAGCATCGTCACCGGCAGCGTCCGGAAGTCGCGTCCCTGCAGCAGCAGCGACAGCGGCACGTTGTTGAACGACGTGACCACGCTGAGCAGCCCGGCGGAGAAGATCCCCGGACGCAGGACGGGCAACGTCACGTTGAGGAACGCGCGCAGCGGCGAGGCGCCGAGCCCCCGGGCGGCCTCCTCCAGCGCGGGGTCGGCCAGCGCGAGCGAGGCGCCGGTCACGCGTACCGCATAAGGCAGCATCAGGGCCGTGTGCCCGACCAGCAGGGTGCTGAAGTTGTCCAGGTCCAGGCCGACCATCAGCTGCTGGAACAGCGCGAGGCCGACGACCAGCTCGGGGACGATGAGCGGCGACAGGAACAGCCCCTCGACCAGGCCCTTGCCGGGCAGCTTCCCGCGGTGGACGGCGAGCGTGACGGGCACGCCGAGCACCAGCGCGAGCGCGGTGGCGAGCACGGCGAGCTCCAGGCTGGAGAGCGCGGCCTCGATGAACGGCTCGTAGCCGAGCGCCTCGTCGAACCAGCGCAGCGAGATCCCGTCGGGCGGGAACCTCAGGGTGCTGCCGGCGGTGAAGGCGGTGGCGACCACGAAGATGATCGGCACGATCATGATGACGTAGCCGATGACCGCGAGCGCCGCCGTGATCGGCCGCTTCATGAGGTGGCCCCCTTCCGCCCGATCAGCGAGGACAGCCCGGAGACCAGGAAGACCAGGACCGTCATGATGAGCGCCGTCGCCGAGGCGGAGGCCCAGTCGACCGTGGTGCTCGCGTAGTTGAACAGCTGCGTGGACAGCATCCGCTGGCTGGACCCGCCGAGCAGGTAGGGCGTGGTGTAGGCGGTGACGGACCCCGCGAAGACCAGGGTGGCGGCCACCACGATGCCCGGCATGGTCAGCGGGATGACGACGTTCCACATCGTACGGATCCGGCTCGCGCCGAGCCCGCGCGAGGCGTCGTCCAGGCCGGGATCGACCTGGGCGACGGCCGAGTAGCAGGAGATGATCGCCAGCGGCAGGAACAGCTGGGTGAGGCCGAGGACGATCGCCAGCTTGGTGTAGAGCAGCTGCGGCGCCACGTCGACGATGCCGAGCTGGACGAGCAGCCGGCCGAGCGCCCCCTTGGAGCCGAGGATCACCAGCCAGCCGAACGTCCTTACCACGTTGCTCAGCATCAATGGGAAGATCGCCACTGCCAGGAAGACCCCGCTCCAGCGTGACGGCGAGCGGGCGAGCCAGTAGGCGATGGGGAAGCCGAGGACGACGCAGATGATCGTGACAGCCAGGGCCAGCCCGACCGTGCGCCCGATCACCTCCAGGTCGTACGGGTCCGTGAGCATCTGGCCCAGGCGTGCGAAGATCTCGCCGGTCGGCACGTCCGGCGGCGCGAAGAGCATCGCCGCGGAGGGGATGAGGAAACCTGCGACGAGGAGGACGAGACCAGGCACCAGCAGAAGGGCCGATTTGCGGGAGATGTCGGCGTCCTTTCTCCGTGGCGTACGCTTGGATGGAACCGGTTGCGGAACCGGTTGCATGAGCCTGACCATAGATTATGAGCGGCCTGCCGCACAAACCCCTGTGTGAAATCCGTGTAACGACTCAAGGAGGATCAGTGCCGACACTCGCGGACGTCGCCGCGCTGGCCGGGGTTTCCAAGGCGACGGCCTCCCGCGCCCTGGGCCGGCCGGACCTGGCCGCCCCGGAAACGGTGGCCCGCGTCCGCGCAGCCGCCGAGCAGCTCGGATTCGTCCCCAACCGGGCGGCCACCCAGCTGGCCCGCGGGCGGACCGGGGTGGTCGCCGTCGTGGTGCCCACCCTCGACAACACCTTCTTCACCCCGATCATCGGCGGCGCCCAGGCGCGCGCGGCCGGCTCGGGCATGCAGCTGACCATCGCGGTGCACTCGCTGGAGCACGCCGCCCAGGTCGCCGCCGTCGAGCAGCTCGCGCACCAGGTCGACGGCTTCCTGTTCACCGCGCCGCGAGGTTCGGACGAGATCGTCCGCGCCGCCGCGTCGTTCAAGCCGACCGTGCTCATCGACCGCGAGATCGAGGGCATGACCTCGGCGGTCGCCGACACGGCCACCGCCTTCGGCACGCTCGTCACCCGGTTCGCCGAAATGGGCCACGAGCGCATCGTCTACATCGGCGGCCCGGCGGGCTCCTGGCAGGATCGCCAGCGCCAGGCGGCCATCCGCGCCGCGGCCGGGTCGAGCGGCGCGACCCTGACCATGCTCGGCCCCCACCCCTCGACGTTCGCCGCCGGGGTGGAGACGGCGGAGGCCGTGGTGGCCGCCCGCGCCACCGCCGTGGTCCCGTACGCGACCTCGATCGGCCTCGGTCTCATGTTCGCCCTGCTCCACCGCGGGATCCGCGAGGTCGTGGTCAGCTCGGAGCGCATGATCGTCGAGAGCCTCGGCCTGGGCGACGTCCCCTCGATCGACGTGGACGGCGAGAAGCTCGGCGAGGTGGCCATGGACCAGCTCATGACCCTCCTCGGCGAGCGCAGGGAGCCGTCACCCGCCAGACGCCGCCTCACCGTCCCGATCAGCTGACCAGAAGGGTGTAACAACGGGAGGGTTGCGGCCACTTCGTGGTGTCAGAACAACGCATCCCGAACGAAGGGGCTGGGCGGTGTCAGATGATGAGCACCGGTTCACCGGCATGTACGACGAATGCCGACAACGGGTGTGGGCCTATGTCGTGAGCCGCGCGGGCCGCCAGGTGGCGGACGAGGTGGTGAGCGAGACGTTCGCGATCGCCTGGCGGCGATTGGAGGACGTGCCCGAGCCGGCGCTGCCGTGGCTGCTCGGCGTCGCCAGGAACGTGCTGCGCGACAACGTACGCGCCGAGGTCCGCCGCGAGGCGGTCGCGGCGGAGCTGCGGGCCTGGGTCGAGGGCGACGTGGCCGAGCACGTGACCGAGCGGATGGGCGTGCTGCGCGCGCTGGCCGCCGTGCCCGAGGACGACCGGGAGATCCTCGTCCTGGTCGCCTGGCACGGGCTGTCGCCGAAGGAGGGCGCGCGCGTCGTCGGCTGCTCGTCGGCGGCCTTCCGCGTACGGCTGCATCGGGCGCGCAAGCGGCTCAAGCAGGCCATGGAGGCCACGGACGCCGGCCCCCGGCGCGAACCCCTGCCCCACGTGCGGAGCCTCAACGAGGAGTGGTCATGAACCCCATCGACGAACTGCGGGCCGCCCGGCCCGCCCACCTCGGAGAGCGGCCGATCGACCCGCGCACCAGGGCCGCCGAGCTCTCCCGCGCCATGTCGCAGCCCCGGCCGGTCCGGCGCCGGCGCAGGGCCGCGCGGCCCGTATGGAGCCTGGGGCTCGCCGGAGCCGCGGCGGCCGTCACCGCGGTGGCCGTGGTCGTCGCGACCAACGGCACGACGTCTACGCCACGAGCCCCCGACAGGCCGGCGAGCACCCAGGGGACGGTGACGCTGTCGGCCCGCGAGGTGCTGCTGGCCGCCGCCGCGAGGGCGGAGCGGCAACCGGAGGGCAAGGGCGCGTACTGGCACACCGTGTCGGTGCGCCGGACCCTGTTCGCCGCCGCCAAGGGCGGCTACCGGGTGCTCGACCAGCAGCGGGACGAGGGCTGGACGCCCAGCGCCACCGGCCCGGAGCAGAAGCAGTGGGGTCGCATGCAGTCCCTCGGAGTCCGCCCGGCCACCGAGTGGGACCGGCTGGCGTGGGAGCGCGCCGGGTCGCCTGCCTCCATCGAGGTCACGGTCCCCGGGAAGCCCAAGCCCATGATCCTCAAGACGTCGCCGGGCCGGACCATGACCGGCCGCAGCCCGCTGACCGACGGGGACAAGGTGTTCTGGCTGGGCCGCAACGTCTCGGTGAAAGAACTGCGCGAGCTGCCCGGAGACCCGGACGAGCTCAAGAAGCGGCTCCTGGCCTGGAAGGGCCATGCCACCGACGTGCCGATGGTGGGCGACGGGTGGCTGTTCGTGGTCAGCACGGGGTTGATCATGAACATGCCGGTGACGCCCGAGGTGCGCGGCGCCGCGTTCCGGATGCTGGCCGAGCTCGGCGACGTACGGGTCATCGAGAACGTCACGGACGCCGAGGGGCGCACGGGCACGGCCGTGGCGATCAACGAGCAGACCGCCGACGGCGGCGTCACGGAGCACCGGCTGATCATCGACGAGGCGACCGGGCAGGCCCTGGCGAACGAGTACGTCGTGGTGAAGCCGCGCGGCTTGCAGGCCGGGTTCGAGCCCGGCACGATGTGGAACTCCATCGCGGTGATCAAGGCGGGCTGGACGGACGAGAAGCCCAGGTAGCGCCGTCGGGGAAGTGGCAGGCGACGCGGTGCCCCGCGCCGGTCAGCGCCGGCTCCTCGACGGCGCATCGCTCCCGGGCCTTCCAGCAGCGGGTACGGAAGCGGCACCCCGACGGCGGGTCAGCCGGGCTGGGCACGTCACCGGCGAGCACGATCCGCCTCCTCCTGCCGCGCTGCGACGGATCCGAGATCGGCACGGCGGAGATGAGCGCCCTGGTGTAGGGGTGGGCAGGCCGGGCGAAGATCTCCGCCCGCCCGCCCTCCTCCACGATCCGGCCCAGGTACATGATCGCCACCCTGTCGCACAGCTGCCGCACCACCGACAGGTCATGCGAGATGAACAGGTAGGCCAGGCCCAGCTCGCGCTGCAGGTGGGCGAGCTGGTTGACGACCTGCGCCTGGATCGAGACGTCCAGCGCGGAGACGGGCTCGTCCAGCACCAGCACGCGCGGGTTCAGGGCCAGCGCCCTGGCGATGCCGACGCGCTGGCGCTGGCCCCCGGAGAACTCGTGCGGATGGCGGTTGGCGTGCTCGGGCGACAGGCCCACCAGCTCCAGCAGCTCGCCGACCCGTTCCCGGCCGCCGTCGCGGTAGCGGCCCTGGGTGCGCAGCGGCTCGGCGACGATCTCGTGCACGGTCAGCCGCGGCGACAGCGACGAGTACGGGTCCTGGAAGACGATCTGGATCTCGCCGCGCAGCGGGCGGAGCTCGGCGTGCGACATGGCGGCCAGGTCGCGCCCGCCGTACAGGATGCGGCCGGAGGTGGGCTCGGCCAGGCGCACGACGAGCCGGCCCGTCGTGGACTTGCCGCAGCCGGACTCGCCGACCAGCCCGAGCGTGCGGCCGGAGTACAGCGCCAGGTCCACGCCGTCCACGGCCCGGACCGTCCCCGTCTGCCCGCGCAGGACCCCGGTGCGGATCGGGAAGTGCTTGACCAGGCCCTCGACCGCCAGGACAGGTTCGCTCACGCCGGCTCCTCGTGGAAATGACAGGCCGACAGGTGACCGGCGGCCACCGCGACCGGCTCTGGACGGTCCGCCCGGCAGGCGGCGCGGCCGGCGCCCAACGCGCAGCGCGGCTCGAAGGCGCAGCCGGGCGGCGGCGCGAGCAGGTCAGGCGGGCTGCCCGGGATCGGCACCGGTCCCCCCGCCGCCTCCAGGCCGGGCCGGCTGGACAGCAGGCCGCGCGTGTAGGGGTGGCGGGGCGTGGCGAAGACCTGGTGCACGTCGCCGTGCTCGACGACGCGGCCCGCGTACATGACCGCGACCCGGTCGGCCAGCTCGGCGATCACGCCCAGGTCGTGGGTGATGAGCACCGCCGCCGCCCCGGCCTCCCGCCGGGCCGTGTCGAGCAGGCCGAGCACCTGGGACTGGACGGTGACGTCCAGCGCGGTCGTCGGTTCGTCGGCGATGAGCAGGTCGGGCCCGTTGGCCAGGGCCATCGCGATCATCGCGCGCTGGCGCATGCCGCCGGAGTACTCGTGGGGATGGCGGCCGTACCGGTCGGCGGGGTCGGCGATGCCGACGGAGGCCAGCAGCTCCAGCACGCGGGCCCGCACGGCGGCGCGGCCGAGCCGCGGCTGGTGCAGCCTGATGGCCTCGGCGATCTGGGCGCCGACCGGGACGACCGGGTTGAGCGCCGTCATCGGGTCCTGGAAGATCATCGCGATGCGGCGGCCCCGGATCCGGCGCAGCCGGCGCGCGGGCAGGGCCAGCAGGTCCTCGCCGTCGAAGCGGACGCTGCCGCGCACCACCCGCCCCGGCGGCCGGACCAGGCCGAGCACCGACATCGCGGTGACGCTCTTGCCCGAGCCGGACTCACCGACCACGCCGAGGATCTCGCCCGGCCCCACCTCCAGGCTGACCCCGTCGACGGCGCGCACCACGCCGTCCTCCGTGGGGAACTCGACCGCGAGGTCGTCGACCGTGAGCAGCGGCGTCACCCGCGCACTCCCTTCGGGTCCACGGCGTCGCGCAGGCCGTCGCCGACGAAGTTCACGGCCAGCACGGTCAGCGCGATGGCCAGGCCGGGCGGCAGCCACAACCACGGCATGGTCTGGATGAGGGTGAGGTTCTGGGCGTCGGTCAGCATGTTGCCCCAGCTGGCCCGCGGCGGCCGCACGCCCAGGCCGAGGAAGGACAGCACCGCCTCCAGCAGGATCATCTGCGCCACCAGCAGCGTGCCGGCCACCGCGACCTGCGGCAGAACAGCGGGCAGCACGTGCCGGCCGATCACCGTCAGCCGCCCGGCGCCGAAGCCGCGCGCCGCCTGGACGTACTCCCGCTCGCGCAGCGACAGCGTCAGCCCGCGCACCACCCGGCAGGTGGTCGGCCAGTTGCACGCGGCGAGGACGAGCACGAGCATCGCGGTGCCCGGCCCGAGCACGCCCGCCAGCACGACGATGACGACCAGCGACGGGAAGGAGAGCACCACGTCGGCGGCGCGCATGACGACGGCGTCGACCGGCCCGCCGAACATGCCGGCCAGGGCGCCGAGCAGTGTGCCGACGGCGACCGCCGCCAGCGACGACAGCAGGCCGACCAGCAGCGAGACCCGGCCCGCGTGCACGAGCCTGGCGAACACGTCGCGCCCGGAGGAGTCGGTGCCGAGCAGGTGCGCCGCTGACGGCGGCTCGCGGAAGGCGGCCAGATCGACCGCGTTCGGGTCGTGCCCGGCCACCAGCGGCGCGGCCAGCGCCAGCACGCCGACGGCGGTCAGGAACACGGCGCCGGCCAGCGCCACGCGGTTGCGCCGGAAGCGCCGGGCGGCCCGGGAGGCGGGGGCGACGGTGGTCATGACAGGCTGATCCTCGGGTCGGCCACCGCGTAGAGCAGGTCGGCGGCGAGGTTGCAGAGCAGCACGAGCACCGCGACGAACATCGCGAAACCGATCACCACCGGGTGGTCGAGCTGGCCGATCGAGCTGACGGCGAGCTGCCCCATGCCCGGCCAGGCGAAGACCTGCTCCAGCGCGACCGCCCCGGCCAGCAGCTGCGGGATGGAGATCATCACGACGGTGATGAGCGGGATCAGCGCGTTGCGCAGCGCGTGCCGGATCAGCACCCGGCCGGGACCGGCGCCCTTGGCCTCGGCCGTGCGCACGTAGTCGGCGCCGAGCTCCGTCAGCAGCCCGGCTCGCACGTACCGGGTGAACGGACCGGCGATGGACAGCCCGAGGACGGCCACGGGCAGCACCAGGTGGGCCAGGACGTCGGCGCCGCCACCGTCGCCCGGTGTGGACATGCCGGAGGACGGCACCCAGCCGAGCTTCAGCGAGAAGAGGTAGATCGCGGCGATGCCCAGGAAGAAGCTGGGCACCGAGATCGTGCCGAGGCCGGCGACGGTGGTGGCGTAGTCGATCGCGGTGTTGCGCCGGGTCGCGGCCAGCGTGCCCGCCGCCACCGCCAGCACCAGGCCGATCGCCAGGGCGGTGCCCATGAGCAGCACGGTGGGTCCCATCCGCTCGCCGAGCACCTCCGCCACCGGGCGGCGGCTGACGAAGGAGTAGCCGAGGTCGCCGCCCAGCACGTCACGCAGCCAGATGCCGTACCTGACCAGGACCGGCTGGTCGAGGCCGAGTTCGGCGCGTTTGGCGGCGACGAAAGCGGGGCCGCCCGAGGCCAGTTGCTCGGGGTCGGCCATCATCCGGACCGGGTCGCCGGGCGCGGCGCGGACCAGGAGGAACACGCCGGCGCTGACGAGCAGGAAGACGGCGGCGTTGGCCAGGAGCCGGCGCACGAGGTAGGCGAGCATCAGCCGGCCAGGGTCCACTCGTCGGCGTTCCAGAAGCCGGTGGTGAAGTCGCCGCCGGGCCTGAAGCCGCGCAGCCGGGAGCCGCTGGCCCACAGGGTGTCGGGGTTGTACAACCACAGGTACGGGACCTGGGCGTTGTCCTTGCTCGCGGCCTCCCGGTAGAGCTGGGCGCGCTGCTCCCGGTCGGTGCGGGCGTCGGCTCGGGCGGTGAGAGCGTCCAGCGACTCGTCGCAGAAGTTACTGATATTTCCCCCGTTGGGGTAGAAAGCGGCGCAACTGATGATCGTGACGCTGCTGGAGGGGTCCACGGCGTAGCTGCCGCCGCCGAAGAGCGCCAGGTCGAACGTGCGCTTCTCGTAGGACTCCAGCAGCTCGGCCGCCTGCACCTGCTTGAGCTCGACGGCCATGCCCGCCGCGCTCAGCGCGCCCTGCACCACCGTGGCCGTCACGTCGCGGTCGCGCTGGCCGGGGATCCACGCCAGCGTCACCTTCTCGCCGGCCTTCCAGCCCGCCTCGGCCAGCAGCGACCTGGCCCTGGCCGGATCGTAGGCGTACTCCTCCAGCGTGCCCGGCAGCGCCCAGGGGGTGACGAACGAGGAGTTCTGCACCCGGCCCCTGCCGGCCAGGAGCTTGGCGACCAGCGCCTGGCGGTCGATGGCGTGGAGCATCGCCCGCCGTACCCTGGGATCGGCGAAGCGCCGGTCGCTCTGGTCGACCGCGATCCTGACGAAGCCCGGACTCGGCCTCGCCGAGACGGTGACGCCCTTGAGCGCCTCCACCGCCCGCAGGTCGGTGGGGGAGATCTGGACCAGGTCCATCTCGCCGGTGCCGAGCTGCGCGGTCGCCACGTCCGAGCCGATGGGTTTGAGGAAGATCCTGGGGATCGCGATGGGCTTGCGGTAGTGCGGGTTGGCGGCCAGCTCCACGTACTGGTCGGTCTTGTAGCTCACGAAGGTGTACGGGCCCATGCCGACAGTCGGGTGGTTGAAGAAGGCGCTGCCCGCGATCTTGTCCACCGGCTCCATGCCGAGCACGTGCTCGGGCAGGATGAAGGCGAACGGCCCGGCGATCAGGCTGAGGAAGCCGACGTTCGGCCTGGCCGGCCTGATCACGAACGTGGCGTCGTCCGGGGCCTCGAAGGAAGCCCCGGCGAGCTTGCCCGCCATCGCGCTGCCGCTCTTGGCATCGGCCAGCAACCTGTAGGTGAACAGCACGTCCTTGCTGGTGAACGGCATGCCGTCGCTCCACTTCAGGCCCTCGCGCAGGTGGAAGGTGATCCGGCCCTCGTCCACCTCCCAGCGCTCGGCCAGGCGCGGCGCGTAGGCGTAGGAGTCGTCGACGGTCAGCAGGTTGTCGAAGATCAATGTCATGACCTGCTGGTCGGGGCCGCTGGGCGGATCCAGCGGAGAGAAGCGCTTCGGCTTCTGGTAGAGGTGGATGCTGATCATGTTGTGCGCGGAAACCTGGGTGGGGGAGTCGGCCGGGCCGGAGCATCCGGCGGCGAGTGCGAGGACGCCGACGGCCAGCGCGCCTGACAGGCGGTTCATGGGGGCCTCCGGGGGAGCCTCCTGAAGGGAGCATGCACAATGAGTGACGATGAAGATGCTTACAGTAATATAGGCTCGATGCAAGCGGGCCAGATATGTGCAACGTTCCACTGCGGCCCTGGTTGCGCGAACGGCGCTCTCCGGGCGTCTCTGTAGGATGTCCGCGTGGAGAACCATTCCGAGGGCCGCAGGGTGACGATCGAGGACGTCGCCAGGGAGGCGGGGGTCTCGGTCTCCGCGGTCTCCAAGGTGGTGCGCGACGCCTACGGTGTCAGCCCCCAGATGCGGGAGAAGGTCTCCGCGGCGATCGAGAAGCTGGGATACCGGCCGCACGCGGGGGCGCGCGCCATGCGGGGCCGCTCCTACACGATCGGGGTCATGGTCGCGGACGTGTCGGCGCCCTTCCAGTCGGAGATCGTCGAGGGGATCAGCGACGAGCTGGAGAGCACGCCGTACCAGGAGATCTTCGTCACCGGCCTGGCCCCCGACCGTCAGGTGCGCAGGATCGAGGCGCTCATCGACCGGCAGGCCGACGGGCTCATCCTCATAACGCCCTGGATGAGCACGGCCTGGCTGGAGGAGCTCGGAGCCAGGGTGCCCACCGTGGTGATCGCCCGCCATGGCGGCGCCGACAACTTCGACACCATCGTGGACGACGACTACCTGGGCGCGCGGCTGATGGTCGACCACCTGGTGGAGCTGGGCCATCGGCGCATCCTGTACACCGGTCACCCGTCGGGCGGCCTGACCAGGCCGTACGTCCTCGCGCACACGGCGCGCGGCGACGGCTACGTCGAGGCCATGAAGCGCCACGGGCTCGAACCCGACATCATCGAGACCTCCTACTCCGAGCGCGGCGGATACGAGGCCGCGCAGGAGGCGCTCGCCAGGCCCGAGCCGCCGACCGCGATCTTCGCTGGTGCGGACATCGCGGCGCTGGGCGTCCTGCGGGCGGCCGAGGAGCGAAAGCTGCGGGTTCCGGAGGATCTCACGGTCGCCGGATACGACAACATCTACGCCTCGACGATCGGCCGGGTCTCGCTCACCACGGTCGACCAGTCGGGCCGCCTCACCGGCTCGAAGAGCGCGCGGCTGCTCCTCGAACGACTGGACGGCCGCACCCGGCCCGTGCACTATGTCGTCGTGCCTCGCCTCGTTCCGCGCGGCACGAGCGCGGCCTCCGCGAAGCGCCCGGCCGGCCACCTGTAGGGCTCCCCCCCGTTTCGCAGGGCCAGATTGCGGTTTGACAAGCTTTTTGGGGCGTCTTAGGTTGCGGTGTAGAACGTTACACACATCGGAAGGCCAAGTATGTTCACGCGGTACCGCCGCAATGCCCTTCGCTCACGGTGGTCCGCGCCGAGGCTCCACGCGCACCCGGCCGTCCATGCCGCCTCCGAGCGGCTCGCCGGCCCGGTGCCTGACGGACGCCGGGACGGCTGACCGTGTCCACCACCTATCGGGACCTCTTTCGTGTCCCATCGTTCGCGTGGCTGTTCGGGTCCTCCATCGTCGGTCGTTTCCCGCACGGGATGCTCGGGCTCGCGCTGATGATGCTCGTCACCGAGGAGTCGAGTTACGCGGTCTTCAGCCTGGTCTCGGCGGCCACGACGGCCGGGGCGTTCATCGCGGGCCCCGCGCTCAGCCGGCTGGCGGACGCCAGGGGGCATCGCCGGGTGCTGGAGATCACCGCGGTACTCAACGCCGGCGGGGTGTGCGCCCTGGCCCTCGTGCCGAACAGCGCGCCGGTGCTCATCGTCGTCGCCTTCCTCGTCGGCCTGTCCGCGCCGCCCTTGACGGCTTCGGTCCGTGCCGTGTTACCCGTCCTCGTCGGCGATGGCCGGCGGCGGACCGCCTGCGCGCTGGAGGCGATCGCGCAGGAAGTCACCTTCGTCCTCGGTCCTCCCGCCGCGGCGCTCGCCGCCTCGGCCGGAGGGCCCCGCGTCGCCATCTTCGTGGCGGCGGCGCTCGTCCTGCTCGGCACGGTCGCCTACGCCCGGGACGGCAAGGTGCAGGTGTCCCCGCCTCCGGCCGGCAAGCGCGCGAGATGGGGCGCGGTCCTGCGCTTCCCCGGCCTGGCAAGGCTCATGGGCGGCGCCGCGATGCTGACCTGCGCGCTCGCCGCGCAGGTTCTCGGCGTCGCCGCGCTGGTCAGCGGCGCGAGCGTCTCGGCCGACGCGGGCCTCGTCATGGCTTGTGGAAGTCTCGGGTCGCTCCTGGGGGGACTGCTCTACGGCTCCGTCCGCCACCGCGCGATCGATCTGCGGCACCTGCTGTTGCTCGTCGCCGCGGGCCTGGTCGTCCTGGCGCTCGCGCCGAACACGGTGGCGCTCACCGTGGTGCTGTTCCTGTGGGGCGGCACGGTCGCGCCGACGATGTCCAGGCTCTTCGAACGATTGTCGGAGCTCGTTCCCGCCGGGTCCGCCACGGAGGCGTTCGGCTGGGCGGGGAGCGCGCTGGCGATCGGGAACGCCGCGGGCACCGTGATCGCCGGGCTGCTGGTCACCCGGTTCGGCCCGCACGTGGCCCTTCCGGCGGCCGCGGTCTTCGCGCTCGTCGCCGCGCTCATCGTTCCGTCCCCGACCAAGGCCCGCTGAGCGGAGAACGTTCTACATCTCCGGTAGGCTACTCCCGTGGCTGCACCCGAGTCCCGGCGCGTGACGATCCAGGATGTCGCGAAGGTGGCCGGGGTCTCGGTCTCCGCCGTCTCGAAGGTGCTCCGCGCGGCCTACGGCGTCAGCCCGCAGATGAGGCAACGGGTCACGGAGGCCATCGACGCGCTCGGTTACCGGCCGCACGCCGGGGCTCGCGCGATGCGGGGACGTTCCTTCACGATCGGAGTGCTGATCGCGGACCTGGCCTCCCCGTTCCAGCGGGAGATCGCCGGTGGGATCGGAGCGGAGCTGGACCCGAGCCCTTACCAGGAGGTCCTCATCGGGGGCGGCCCGTCCGCGGCCAGGCAGCGTCGTGGCGTGGAGGCACTCGTCGACCGGCAGGTCGACGGTCTCGTCCTGGTCGCGCCCTGGATGGAGACCTCCTGGCTGGAGGCGCTGGGCGCGAGGATCCCCACGGTCGTCGTCGCCCGGCACGGCGGTGGCGACAGCTTCGACACGATCGTGAACGACGACCACGAGGGTGCGCGGTTGATGGTCGACCATCTCGTCGGCCTCGGCCACCGCCGGATCGTCCTCACGGGCCATCCCGCCATGGGGCTGACGTCGCCGCATGTCCTGGCCCACACCGCGCGTTGCGAGGGATACGCCGCCGCGATGAGGCGACACGGGCTCGAGCCGGACGTGGTCGAGACGTCCTACACCGAGGAGGGCGGTTACGAGGCGGCCCTACTGGCGTTGGCCGGACGGGAGCCTCCCACGGCCGTGTTCGCCGGCGCCGACATCGCCGCGCTCGGCGTTCTGCGCGCCGCCGAGGAGCGCGGCCTGCACGTGCCCGGCCGGCTCTCGGTGACCGGGTATGATAACACCTTCGTCTCCACGATCGGCCGGGTCGCTCTGACGACCATCGACCAGTCGGGTCACCGCACCGGTTCGATCGGCGCCCGCCTCCTCCTGGAGCGGATCGAGGGCCGCCGGCGACCGGTGCACTACATCATCGCGCCGAGGCTCATGCCGCGCGCCACGAGCGGCCGCCCGCGACCCCCGTCCTGATCGTTTCCGTCGCGCTGGGCGGCAACGTTCTACGAGAGATTTTTCGGAACGGTTACCACCAGGTGTCTTTTGCACTCTTGACGCGCTGTGACCCAGATCCCTACAGTGCCCGATGTAGAACGTTGCACAAGCCGAAGCGATCCCACTCTTGAGCAGCCTCCTCTGCCCCCGCAGACCGAGCGCCCACTTCGGCGGCAGCCCGAAGGAGTCCCCCCATGCGACGTAGTAAGCCGGCACTCATCGTCTCGGCATCGGCACTCGCCGTCCTGCTGGCCGGGTGCACCGGACAGTCGGCCACGAGCGCCGGGTCCACCGGCACCGCCAGGAACGCGCCCAAAGACACGCTCACGCTCGGCATGACAGCCGACATCCAGGGCTGGGACCCGTCGAACCAGCCGGGCTACCAGGGATGGGCGGGCGAGGCCGTCTGGGACAACCTCGTGAAGTGCGACGAGTTCGGCAAGCCGCAGGCCGACATCGCCGACAAGTGGTCGGTGAGCCCGGACAACAAGTCGTTCACCGCGCACATCCGGGAGGGCATGAAGTTCTCCGACGGCACGCCGGTCGACTCCGCCGCGGTCGCGGCCACGTTCCGGTACGTCACCGCGCACGGCGGCGCCCAGGGCGACTACAAGGGCATCAAGGTCGACACCCCCGACCCGCGGAACGTCACGATCACGTGGCCGGACCCCCAGCCCCTGATCGTGAGCCGCATGTGCGCCCCCAAGATCACGACGAAGGCGCTCCTGGACTCCGGGAAGGTCAACGACACCCCGATCGGGTCCGGCCCCTACCTCCTCGACACCGCTCACACCACGCGTGGGTCGGTGTACACGTTCACCAAGAACGACAGCCACTGGAACGCCGCCGGCTACCCGTACAGGAAGCTCGTCCTCAAGGTCATCGAGAGCGAGGCCGCGACCGTCAGCGCCCTCAAGACGAAGCAGATCGACGGGGCCCTGATCACCCCCCAGAGCTACAACGAGATCAAGGCCTCCGGGCTGCAGACGGTGACGATGCAGGGCGCCCAGACGACCCGCCTGCTGCTCACCGACCACCTGGGCAAGAAGATCCCGGCCCTGGGCGACGTGCGGGTGCGCCGGGCGATCAACATGGTCTTCGACCGCGACGCCATGGTCAAGAACCTCTACCAGGGCCACGGCAAGCCGTCCTACCAGATCTTCCGCCCGGGCAGCGACGCCTACCTCGACGGCCTGCGGGACCCGTACCCCTTCGACATGGCGAAGGCCAAGGCGCTCATGACCGAGGCCGGCTACGCGAAGGGCTTCAGCCTGCAGCTGCCGACCATGGCCGGCCAGAACCACGAGAAGCTGATGCCGTACGTCACCCAGCAGCTCGGCCGGCTCAACATCACCGTGAAGCAGGTGCCCCTGTCCGGCGCGAACGCGATCGGCGATCTCCTGAGCGGCACCTACCCGGTGGTCCTCTGGCAGCTCGGCAACCTGGGCCAGTCGCTGCAGGACATCGACGTCGTGGTCCGCTCGACCGGTTACTGGAACCTCAGCCACCAGCCCGACGCCACCGTGGACAAGCTCTGGAAGAAGATCCTCACCGGGGACGACGCCCAGCGGAAGGCCGCCCAGCAGGAGATCAACCGCTACGTCATCGACCAGGCGTGGTTCGCCCCGATGGTCAACCCGGACGGGTTCTACGCGCACGGCCCGGAGGTGACCATCGACCACGTCTCGGACCTCGAAGGCCTGCACCCCAAGCTGCGTGACTTCAAGTAGCCGCCGGCCCGGACCTCTGGAGATCTCTGATGGCGCTCACGCTGCTCAAGAACCTCGCGCGCTCGCTCGCCGTGCTGCTGGTGGTCACCTTCGCCACCTTCTCCCTCATGTTCGGCAACGGACCGGGCATCGCGCGGGCGGTGCTCGGGATGAACGCCAGGCAGGAGGACATCCAGCGTGAGGTCGTCGCCCTGGGGCTCGACCGGCCGCTCCTGGCGCAGTACTGGCACTGGCTGAAAGGCGTGGTCACCGGCGACCTCGGCGAGTCGTTCTACACGGGGCAGGCCGTGACGGACGCGCTCTCGTCGAGGGTGCCGGTGACCCTGGCCATCGTGGTCATCACGCTCGTGCTGACAGCGGTGCTCAGCGTGCTGCTCGGCGTCACGGCGGCCGTCAAGGGCGGGTGGGTGGACCGCGTCCTGCAGTTCCTGTCCGTGCTGGGCACCGCGGTGCCGGGGTTCATCGTCGCCATCGTGCTCGTCTTCGGCTTCGCCGTCGCCTGGCGGGTGCTTCCGGCCACCGGGTACGTCTCGCCCGAGATCAGCGTCTCCGGCTGGGTGGCGTCCGTGACGCTGCCGGTCGCCGCCCTGCTGATCGGGGCCGTGGCGGGTGCCGCCGCCCAGTTCCGCACGGCCGTCCTCGACACGCTGAGCCGCGACTACGTCCGCACGCTGCGGGCCCGCGGGATCAGCGAGCGGAACATCGTCTTCCGGCACGTGCTGCGCAACTCCGCCGCTCCCGGCCTGACGGTCCTCAGCCTGACCACCTTCAGCCTGCTGGGCGGCGCCGTGTTCATCGAGCAGGTCTTCGCCCTGCCGGGGATGGGCCAGCTGGCCAACCAGTCGGCCCAGGTGAACGACGTGCCCCTGGTCATGGGCACCGTGCTCGTGACCATCGTGATCGTTCTGATCGTCAACTTCCTCGGCGATCTGGCCACCACACTCCTGAATCCGAAGGCGAGGACCCGATGACCGCCGACTCCGGAGCCGCGGGCACCGCCCGGCGCCGGGTGATCGTCCAGCTCCTGCGCAACCCCCAGGGCGCCGTCTGCCTGGCCTACCTCGTACTCGTCGTCCTGGTCGCCGTCACGAGCCCGTGGCTGGCCCCGAGCGGGCCGGCGGTCACCGACCTGAACGTCACCAACGCCCCGCCGTTCACCCCCGGACACCTGCTCGGCGGCGACAGCGCGGGCCGCGACATCCTGTCCCGGCTGATGTGGGGCTCGCGCCAGACCGTGCTCGCCTGCCTCATCATCCTGGCGGTATCGCTGATCACAGGTGTCGTCGCCGGCCTGGCGGCAGGTTTCCACCGGGGGCGGTTCGAGACGGGCGCGAGTTTCGTGGCCGACGTGATCATGTCGCTGCCCGGGATCGTCCTGCTGATCGCCCTGTACGCCCTCACCGGGCCGAACATCCCCGTCGCCATGGCCGTGTTCGGACTGCTCATCGCCCCCATGTACTACCGTCTGGTCCGCAACGTCGTGCTGGGGGTCCGCAACGAGCTCTACGTCGACGCGGCGCGCGTGGTCGGCCTGTCCGACCTGCGGATCGTCGGACGGCACGTGCTCTGGGCCGTCCGCGCGCCCGTGATCATCCAGAGTTCGTTCGTCCTGGCCTCCGGCATCGGGATCGAGGCCGGGGTCTCGTTCCTCGGACTCGGCGACCCCGCCGGCGCGTCGTGGGGCATCGTGCTGCAGGACTCGTTCAACGGCATCTACAACAACCCGTGGGCCGTCGTCTGGCCCGCGCTCGTCATCAGCGTCACCATCCTGGCGCTGGTCCTGCTCGGCAACGCGCTCAGCGACGTCCTGCAGTCCTCCGCCCGCAGCAAGAGGCTCTCGCCGAGGCGCCGGCGTGCCGCGCTGAGGGCGGCGCGGCACGAGGACGTGGACAGCGATTCGATCCTGGTCGGCAGCTCCGACGACGTCGTGCTCTCCGTGCGCGGCCTGCGCGTGGCCTATCCGGTGGCCGGCGGCGAGCTGCGCGAGGTCGTCCACGGCGTCGACCTGGACGTCCGGCGCGGGGAGATCCACGGCCTGGTGGGGGAGTCGGGATCGGGCAAGTCGCAGGTCGCCTTCGCCACCCTCGGCATCCTGCCGCGTGAGGCGCTGATCCTCGGCGGCAGCGTGCTGCTCGACGGCCACGATCTCCTCGAGGACGAGGCGAAGATGCGCGCGGCCCGCGGCCGGCGCATCGCGTACGTGCCGCAGGAGCCCATGTCCAACCTCGACCCCTCCTTCACCATCGGCAAGCAGCTCACCTACGGCCTGCGGGCGGCGACCCCGCTGAGCGCGGACCAGGCGCGGGGGCGGCTCGTCGAGCTGCTCGACCGGGTCGGGATCAACGATCCGGAGCGCGTCATGGGGATGTACCCGCACGAGATCTCGGGCGGCATGGCCCAGCGGGTGCTCATCTGCGGGGCGGTCGCCGCCGACCCCGACATCATCGTGGCCGACGAGCCGACCACCGCCCTCGACGTCACGGTCCAGGCGGAGGTCCTGGAACTGCTGCGCGAGCTCAGCCGCGAACGCGGCCTGGCCATGATCCTGGTGACGCACAACCTCGGTGTCGTCGCCGACCTGTGCGACGTGGTGAGCGTGATGAAGGAAGGGAACATCGTCGAGCGCGCCGACGTCGAGACGATCTTCCAGGCGCCGAGCGAGGCGTACACGCGGGAGCTGCTGTCCTCCTCCCGCAGCGTCGAGCTGATGGAGATCTGACTCAATGAACGCATTGCTGCAGGTTCAGGATCTGGTGGTACGGTTCCCCGGCCGCCGCAGGACCTCGACCACCGTCATCGACGGCGTCTCCTTCGAGCTGGCGGAGGGGGAGACCCTGAGTCTGGTCGGCGAGTCCGGGTCCGGCAAGACCACGATCGGCCGGGCCATCCTGGGCCTGGCGCCGGTCAGCGGGGGGAGCATCACCTTCCGCGGGGAGACCATCAGCGGCATCCCTCGGGCGCGCCGCCGCAAGCTCGCCCGCGACCTGCAGGTCATCTTCCAGGATCCGTACTCCTCGCTCAACCCGTCCATGACGGTCGGGGACATCCTGGTCGAGCCGCTCGCCGCGGCCGGCGTCGCCGGTGGCCGCGCCCGGATCCGGGAGCTGCTGGACGCCGTCGGCCTGCCCGCCGACGCCGCGGCCAGGTATCCGCGGGAGTTCTCCGGCGGGCAGCGGCAGCGCGTGGCCATCGCCCGGGCGCTCGCGCTGGATCCGGCCGTGATCGTCTGCGACGAGCCGACGAGCGCCCTGGACGTGACCACGCAGGCGCGCGTCCTGCGCCTGCTCAGGGACATCCAGCGGGCGACCGGAGTGGCCTACCTGTTCATCAGCCACGACCTCGGCGTCGTCAACGAGATCAGCGACCGGATCGCGGTCCTGCACCGAGGGAAGATCGTGGAACTCGGCGACGCGCACCAGGTGTCCACCGCGCCCCGGCACGAGTACACGCGCCGGTTGCAGATGGCCGCGCCGGTCGCCGACCCGGCGAAGCAGCGCGAACGGCGCGAACGGCGCCTGGGTCTACTCGCTCAGGGACGCCAGGACCCGTGACTCGGGTCCGCCCACCCGCACCCCCCAAGGAGCACGCATGAACACGCACCTGCGTACCGGCGCCGCCCTCCTGGCCCTCGCCGTGGGCCAGGTCCTCCTCCCGGCCCCAGCCGCTGCCGCGGCCGCACCGGACTGCGCCGCGACCCAGCCCGGCGGGCCCGTCCAGGTCACCCCGGACTGCGCCGATCCGCTCTACGCCCACCCCGTGATCGACGGCGAGCAGGACCTGACCACCCCGGTAGCCCATCGCCGGGTGTCCGGGCATTTCGAGGGCACGGCCGTGAAGTTCACGATCTACCTGCCCGCGGCCGCGCAGTGGCAGGGGCGGTTCTTCCAGTACACCTACCCGCTGTCGGACGAGAACGCCCTGGACCGCGTCGTCGCGTTCGGCGCCGCCAGCGGCGGATACACCGTCCAGACCAGCGGGGCGCAGGGATACCGCCACGCCGCCGCGGCCGCGAAGTTCGCCGAGACCGTGGCGGCCGCCTACTACCGCTCCGGCTCCCGGCGGATCTACGGCTACCTCTACGGGCCTTCCGGCGGTTCCTTCCAGACCGTCGGCGCCATCGAGAACACCACAGGGGTGTGGGAGGGGGCGGTCCCGATCGTCCTGGGGGTTCCCACGTCCATCCCGACCAACTTCTTCCTCCGGGCGCAGGCGCGCATGGTCCTGCGGGACGTGGCCGGGCGCATCGCGGACGCCGTCCGTCCCGGCGGCTCCGGCGACCCTTATGCCGGTTTGCCGGCGGTGCGGGCGGCGATGCTGCGCGAGGCGACCAGCCTGGGCGTCCCGTTGAAAGCGTGGGAGGACCCGGACTACGTGATGGGCCTGTCCACGGCCGACGGACTGCTCGGGTTCGGCGCCGTGATCCGGCAGCTCGACCCGTCCTACGCGGCCGACTTCTGGTCCAAGCCGGGCTACCTCGGCACGGAACAGTCGCCCCTCGGCGACATCGTCCGCGCCGAGCTGGTCGACGCGACGCCGACGATCACCCAGGTGCGGGCCGACGCGGACGGCACGCCGACCGCCGTCACCCTGGCCGGCCTGCCCACCCTGACGAGCACCCTCGGCCTGGACTTCGCCGTCGAGGCCGCCGACGGCACCAGGGCCCCCTTGACCGGCACCCTCGACCCCGCCACGGGCGTCCTCACCGTGGGCGGCGGGAACTCCGCCGCGGTGCTCGCCGCGCTCACGACCGGCGCGCGCGTCCACGTCGACAACCGCTGGTTCGTCGCCCTGCCGTCGTACTACCGCCACCAGGTCCCGCCGGCGGACCAGGGCTACACCGCCTTCGACGTGCTCCGCGGCCCGGACGGACAGCCCCGCTACCCGCAGCGGCCGGTGCTCGTCGGTCCCCTGATCGCGCGCGGCCCCGCCGGCGGAGGCACCTACACCGGCAAGATCACCGGCAAGGTCATCGTGGTGGACAACCTCGTCGACTCCGACGCCTACCCCTGGCACGCGGACTGGTACGCGAAGCGGGTCCGCGCGGCGCTCGGCGACCAGGCCTTCGAGAGCGGCTTCCGGCTGTACTACAACGACAACGCCGACCACCTGGACGGCCCGGTCACCGGCGCCAAGGCGAACCGGATCGTCTCGTACGACCCGATCGTCGAGCGGGCGCTGCGTGAGGTCGCCGCCTGGGCCGAGCGCGGCGTCACCCCGCCCCGGTCCACCCGGTACGACGTCACCGACGGCGAGGTCACCGTCCCGAAGCAGGCGCCGGACAGGCGCGGCATCCAGCCCGTCGTCGACCTGACGGCCGGAGGCAGGGACCGGGTGGACGTGAAAGCCGGGCAGAAGGTCGCCTTCGTCGCCAAGGTCCAGGTGCCCCCGGGAGCCGGCACGATCGTCTCCGCCGCCTGGGACTTCACGGGCTCGGGCACCTTCACCCCGATCGGCCTCGGCCCGCTGACCGTGGGCGGTAGCCACCGTTACACCAGGCCCGGCACGTACTACGTCTCCTTCAAGGTGGCCTCGTCCCGGTCCGGCGGGGCCGACCCGTTCGCCCGGGTCGAGAACCTGGACCGCGTCCGCGTGGTCGTGCGCCCATGAGCCGCGGCGCCGAGTGGTACGCCGGCGGCGACCGCAACGCCTACATCCACCGGGCCTGGATGCGGCGCGGGCTGCCGGCCCGAGCCTTCGACGGCCGCCCGCACATCGCGATCGCCAACACCGCCTCCGACCTCGCTCCCTGCAACCTGCACCTGAACGAGGTCGCCGAGCACGTCAAGCGGGGCGTGTGGGAGGCGGGCGGGGTGCCGCTGAACCTGCCGGTCGTCTCCCTCGGCGAGACCCAGGTCCGGCCGACCGCGATGCTCTGGCGGAACATGGCGGCGATGGCCGTCGAGGAGCTGCTGCGGGCCAACCCGGTCGACGGCGTGGTGCTGCTGGGTGGCTGCGACAAGACCATCCCCGCCCTGCTGATGGGTGCCGCCTCGGTGGACCTGACCGCGGTCGTGGTGCCCGGCGGGCCGACGCTCACCGGCCACTTCCGCGGGCAGCCGCTCGGCTGCGGCACCGACGTGTGGAAGCTGAGCGAGGAGGTCCGCGCCGGGACGCTGTCACAAGCGGAGTTCCTGCGCTCGGAATCGTCGATGATCCGCAGCAAGGGGCACTGCAACACGATGGGCACCGCCTCCACCATGAGGCTGCTGGCCGAAGTGCTCGGCATGACCCTGCCCGGCCTGGCCGGCACCCCGGCCCCCGACAGCCGCCTGCTCGAAGGCGCGCACGAGACCGGCCGCCTGATCGTCGAGATGATCGCCGCGGAACGCCGTGCTGGTCCTGCGCGGCTGCGGGCCCAAGGGCTACCCCGGCATGCCGAGGTGTCCAGCGGCGACGGGGTGCCGCGCGAATCCCACTGAAAGGACCCGCCTTACGAGCCGCCTTCCCCGTGGTAGCGGAAGTGCGCGAAGCGGACCACTCCTTCTTCGGCGAACACGCCGGCGACCCGGCCCGTGAACGGCGCCGCCGTCTCGACCGCCCAGAAGCGGCCGTCGAGCTCGGCGAGCCGGGTCTCGGCGCCGGCCTCGTCGACGACGATCAGCCGGATGCGGTCGCCCGCGCCTGTCCACGGCGGTCCGCCGGGCAGCGGATGGTCCGTCTCCAGGCGCAGCAGAACCTCGTCGCCCGCCACCTGGACGCTCCATGACTGGGAGATCGTCGGCAGGCTCGCCCGCGCGGTCACCAGCGTCCCGGCTCCGGACGGGGCCCGCTCGGCGGCCAGGGCGACGGTGAAGTCGTCGTCGGA
The DNA here is from genome assembly GCF_043496855.1 of Nonomuraea sp. JJY05. NCBI lineage: Bacteria > Bacillati > Actinomycetota > Actinomycetes > Streptosporangiales > Streptosporangiaceae > Nonomuraea > Nonomuraea sp. JJY05. Next base: position 14,163 of record NZ_JBIEIS010000073.1, on the reverse strand, counting down.
GCGCAGTCCCAGGCCGCCTCTGCCGTCGCAGGCGTCGACGCGGGTCTCGAAGACGCTCGCGACGTGGCGCTGGCGGCGGCCGATGAAGTCCGGCCTGAAGGCGCCGAGGCCGCCGGAGGTGGCGCGGACGGTGAGACAGCCCGGCCACTCGCCGAGGGAGGCGATCTCCGCGGGCGTACGCCCCACGGCCAGCCAGCCGGGGTCGTTCAGAGCGCTGTCGTCGGCGAAGTCGAAGTACTCCTCCAGCGGCTCCGGGCGGGGATCGAGCTCGACCGGGGCCGGCTGCGGCCAGCCGTCCACCCATTCGACGGCGGTGACGTACGTCTCCCGTCCCAGCGGCGAGTGCGAGCCGGCCTTGCGCGTGGCGAGGAGCACGAGCAGGTCCTGCCCGTCGGGGCCCCTGACCAGATCGGCGTGACCCGCGCAGCCCACCGGAGCGCCGGTGCCCGACGGGCGCAGGATCGGATTGCCCGGAGCGCCCTCGAACGGCCCCTCGATGCCGGGGCCGCGCGCGATGCTGACGGAGTGGGCCCAGCCGGTTCCGCCCTCGGCGATGAGCAGGTACCAGTGGCCGTCGCGCCGGTAGAGGTGCGGCCCCTCGGGAGCGACCAGCCCGGTGCCGGACCAGAGCCGGCGCGGTGTCTCCAGGAGCGTTCCCGTGACGAGGTCGGCGCGGGCCTGCAGGATGCCCCGGTGCGCCACCACCACGGTGCCGTCCAGCTCGAGATCGCTGTAGGTGATGTACGCCGTGCCGCTCTCGTCCCAGGCCAGATCGGGGTCGATCCCGCTGACACCGTCGATGGTGACCCCCTCGCTCCACGGCCCGGCCGGGTCCCGCGCGGTGAACACGACGCAGCCCCGCGGGCTCGCCGCCACGCAGACGATCACATGGAACAGCCCGTCGTGGTGGCGGATGGTCGGAGCCCACACGCCGGCCCCCGCCGGCGTCGCCGCGATGCCGGCCTGCTCCTCGCGGGTCACGACGTTGCCGATGTGCTCCCAGGTGACGAAGTCGGTGCTGCGGTAGATCGGGATGCCGGGCAGATACTCGAACGACGAGGTGATCAGGTAGTACGTGCCGTCCACGACGATGCAGCTGGGATCCGGGTTGAATCCCGAAATAAGGGGATTGGGCAGTCGGCTCACCAGGTCAGTCCTCAATCGCCCGCAGGCGGATCGCGTGGTACGGGCGGCCGGGCAGCGTCAGCGTGAATTCTCCTTCGTAGCTGCCCGGGAGCTCGGTGATGGTCATGTTCCAGGTGTCGATGACGTCGGCCCGGTAGCGGGTCCCCGGGCGGAGGGAGAAGGCCCGCCGGCGGGGCTGCAGGTGACCCAGGTAGGCGAGGTAATAGCGGCCTTCCACGCCGCCGACCGGAACGTCGAAGTCGCCCGGCAACGGGTCGATGCCGGCGACGTCGGCCGGCAGCTCGTCGAGCACGGCCCGCAGGAACCGGAGGCGTGCCGTGCTCTCGCCCTTGAGCACCCCGCCCTTGGCCCACCACAGGACGTCGTCGTCGGCCAGGAAGCACTCGCCGTGCGTGACGTGGCCGCCCCGCACCGCCCCTTCCCAGCACCGGCGGACCAGCTCCTGCGGCATCAGGTTGCCCCAGCCCCACTCGATGTCACCCTCGTAGCCGCACTCGTCGACCAGCACGGGCTTGCGCCAGCGGGCGCGCCATTCGGCGGTGTCGTCCGGCGCCCGCTGAATGCTGGCGTGGGTGACCCAGTACGCGCTGTTGTCCCAGATCTCGGCCCAGTTGTGCACGCTGAGCAGATGGTCGTGCGGATCGTGCGCGCGGATCACGGAGGCGAAGCGGTGCCAGTCGGAGGTGTCCTTGGCCCACATGAGATCGTACTCGTTGGCCAGCGACCACCACACGTTCGGACAGGCGGCAAGCCTGGACACCACGTACCGCAGATAGCGGTCGTCGGAGGCCGCGCCCATGTCGGAGAATCCCCAGCGGTCGTAGGGGTGGAAGAGGATGACATCGGCCTGGACGCCCAGGGCGTCGAGCCGCGCGATGCGCTGCTCCAGATGGCGGAAGTAGGCGGGATCGGGGCGCTCGAAGTCCCAGCCGTCCTCGGGCGAGCCCTCGAAGGGGTAGCGCGGCGGCTCGCCGGTGTTGTGGACGAACGACTTGGGGAAGACGCACATGCGGATCTTGTTGAACGGGCTCTCCGCGAGACTCCGGAGAGTCTGTTCCTCCAGGTCGTCGCCCTGGTGGGTCCAGGCGTAGGCGGTGGTGCCCACCGGAAGGTAGCGGGTGCCGTCGGCGTGGCGGAAGTGGAAGGTCCGGTGGACGCGGACGGGCCCGTGGTCGCCGTCGGCGGCGGGCTCGCAGCGGAACCCTCCGGCGATCGCATCCAGGGACCGGGCGTTGCTGAAGGTGCGGAAGGACCAGTCGCCTTCCTCGTCCGGCAGGAACCGGATGCGATAGACCCCGTCGCCGTCGTAGAAGCCGTGCGCGGTGAGGCTGCGCTCGCCGAGACGGAACTCGGCCCGAAGGGCGACGTCGGTGAACGGGTTGCCGTGCGCCGGGCCGTGCAACTCCAGCTCGAACGTCCGCCATCGGGTGGCGCGCTCCTGCTGCCGGAGCGAGGCGCTGCCGACGGGCACCTCGGCGGGCTCGTAGCGAGGGGACACGGCATCGGGCGTCCCGAAACGGGCCGGCGGCTCCTGAGCCGGCTCCTCCACCGCGGCCAGTTCGGCATAAAGGGCCTTGCGGGCCGCGGGGTCGGTCCGGATCCCCTGCGCGAAGCCGGTGACCTGCTCCAGGGTGCCGTGCATGCTCTGAACGCGCATCAGGTCGTTCTCGATGCCCGGCAGGTATCTGCGGACCACGGCCGCGGCCCGCTCGTCGCGGAGGACCTCGCCGAGAATGGATGAGGGACCGTACGGCATCATCGACTCCTGTGATCAATGGTGGAACGGAGGATCGCGTCGACCCTGTGCCGGAGGGCGCCCGTACCGGGCAGTGACCCCTGCACCGAGAGGGCCCGGGTGACGTCGGAGGCGGGCGCGTCGAGGTAGGCGGCGAGCCGCCCGGCGGCCTGCGCCTCGCCCTCCGCGGCGACGCCGGTCTCGACCGCCGCGGTGACGATCGCGGACCAGGTGGCGGGGTCGTCCAGCACGTCCCGGACGGTGACGAGGTCGCGCCCCTGCGGGAACGGGTCGGCCACCTCCCAGTGGTGCTCACCGTGTCCGACGGCGACCGGTTCGCCGGCGCCGGGCAGGAACACCCGGGCCGTGGTGCCGACCGGGACGCGTACCCGCAGGTGGAACCGGCCGTCGGCCCGCTCCCACGCGACGCCCGCCTCGCCGTAAGGCGTCAGGTGCCGCGCCGAGGCGGAGGTGAGGGCGATCGAGGGCCGGGGGTGGACGAGGAGCTCGCGGTAGCCTGGCGCGGCCGGTGCGAGGCCGGCGACCGTGCGGTGCAGCCAGTCGGCGACCGCGCCGAGCGCGTAGTGGTTGAACGAGGTCATCTCGCCGGGGTTGACGCTGCCGTCGGGCAGCATGCTGTCCCAGCGCTCCCAGATCGTGGTCGCGCCCATGGTGACCGGGTAGAGCCACGACGGGCAGCCGGTCTGCAGCAGCAGCCGGTAGGCGACGTCCACGTGCCCGGTCGAGGTCAGCGCGTCGGTCACGAGCGGGGTGCCCACGAAGCCGGTGCTGATCCGGAAGCCACTGGCGCGTACGAGGTCGGCCAGCCGGCGGCCGGCCTGCACGCGCTGTTCCTCGCCGGGCAGCAGGGCCCACTCGACGGCGAGGGCGTAGACGGTCTGCGCGTCGGACAGGACACGGCCGGCGGGCGTGACGTACGCGCGGGCGAAGGCCTCGCGGACCTCGGCGGCCAGGGCGGCGTACCGATCGGCTTCGCCGGCCCGGCCGAGCACCCGGGCGGCGTCGGCGACCACCTGCGCCGAGCGGGCCAGGTGCGCGGTGGCGATCACGTCCGGGTCGGCCTTCGCCTGCCCCGGAGCCTCCGGCGGCGCGTCCGGGTCGAGCCAGTCGCCGAACTGGAACCCGCCCGACCACAGCCGGTCCGCACCGGCCAGGCCGGCCATCCTGTCCACCCAGGCCCGCATGCTCGGCCACTGCCGCTCCAGCACGCCGCGGTCCCCGGTGCGCCGGTAGAGCACCCAGGGCACCAGCGTCGCCGCGTCGCCCCACGCCGCCGCCGCGGGAGAGTCGTCGTGCAGCACGTCCGGGATCACGAACGGCACCGATCCGTCCGGCCGCTGCTCGGCCGCGAGGTCCGCCAGCCAGGAGCCGAGGAAGCCCGCGCTGTCGAACAGGAACGTCGCCGCCGGCGCGAACACCTGGATGTCGCCCGTCCAGCCGAGCCGCTCGTCACGCTGGGGGCAGTCCGTGGGGACGTCGACGAAGTTGCCGCGCATGCTCCACACCACGTTCTCGTGGAAGCGGTCGAGCAGCTCGTGGGAGGAGGCGAACCAGCCGGTGCGCCGCAGGTCAGACCCGATCACCACGGCTTCGAGATCGCCCGCGCGCAGGCCGGGCACGCCCGACACCTCGGCGTAGCGGAAGCCGTGAAAGGTCAGCGACGGCTCCAGCATCTCCTCGTCCCGGCCCGCGACGAGGTAGGTGTCGGTCGCCTTGGCCGCGCGCAGCGGGCGGGTGCCGAGCTCCCCGTCCTCCAGGACCTCCGCGTGCCGGACGGCGACCTCGCTGCCGGGCGCGAGGTCGCGGACGCGCAGGCGCACCCACCCCACGGCGTTCTGGCCGAAGTCGACCAGGGTCCGGCCGGAGGGCGAGGTCCACACCCGCTGGGCCGGCAGGACGCCGGTGACCCGCAGCGGCGGCCCTTCGGGGGCGACCAGGCGGGCGAGATCGGCTTCGACCACCTTGACCCCGCTCGCCGCCGGGCGCCACTCGCCGCCGCGCCGGCGCAGGTCGGTGTGCTGCCCGTCGTAGAGGTCGTCGGCGAGGATCTCGCTCTCCCGGGCCGTCCACGATCCGTCACTGGCCAGGACGTGCACGCGGCCGTCGGTGGTGGTCACCTCCAGCTGTGCCAGCAGCGCGAGCCGGTCGCCGTAGCGGGCGCGCTCGCCCAGGAAACCCAGACGGCCCCGGTACCAGCCGTTGCCCAGCAGGATCTCCAGCACGTTGTGCCCGCTGGTCACCAGGTCCGTCACGTCGTAGGTCTGGTAGCGCAGCCGGTGCGGGTAAGCCGTCCACCCGGGGGCGAGGACCTGGTCGCCGACCCGGCGTCCGTTGAGCGTGGGGACGTACACGCCGTGCGCGGTGGCGTACAGGCGGGCCTCGCCGACCTCGCCCGGGACCTCGATGGACGCGCTCAGCACCGGGGCGGGCATGTGCATGCCGCCGACGCCGACCGGGCTCACGAACGCGGCGCTCCAGTCGGCGGCCTCCAGCAGCCCGGCCTCGGCGACGGACGGCTCGCTCCATTCGCTCCACTGGTCCGCGTGCGCCACCCGGACGCGCACGGCGGCGGACTCCCGGGAGGCCAGCGGCGCCGCCGGCCACGGGACCAGCACCTGCTCGGAGCCGGTCACGCGGTGCCTGCCGGTGGTCCCGTTCCGCGTGATCTCCACCTCGTACGCCGTCTGCTCGTAACCGGCGTCCGCCTCGGGAACCGTCCAGGACAGACGCGGGGCACCGGTCCCCAGCCCCAGGACCGGTGAGGGGCCGGTGTGGTGTTCGAACCGGGGCGCAGTGGGTGCGGCCGCGACCATGCAAGTCTCCAGGCTTATGTGTGTAACGTTCTACGCGAGATTAGTGGGTGAGATCGAGCCGGGCAAGACGTCGAGGAGGGTTTGGTCGCACTGGAGGTGCCCTTGACTCTCGTCGCGCGCCGTCCCTAACCTGCCGCGTAGAACGTTATACAGACGATCGGAACCAGCAATGACGAACCATCGCGATACCCGCCTGACGGCCGACGCCCGAGCCGAGCTGCTGCTGCGAGAGATGACCCTGGAGGAGAAGTGCGGCCAGCTCACCGCGGTCATGCCGTGGTCCCTGGTGCGCGCGGACGGTTCGGACGCGGAGGGCGCGGCGGACCTGTCGGCGAACCCGCCGGGTCATGTCGCCCAGCTGATCGTCGACGACCCCGCCCAGCTGGCACGCCTGGTGGGGACGATCCAGCATCGGTTCGTGACCCGGACCAGGCTCGGCATTCCGGCGCTCTTTCATGCCGAGGCGCTGAACGGGTTCCTCGCGGGCGGTCACATGATCTTCCCGACCGCCATCGGGCTGGCCGCCACCTGGAGCCCCGAGCTGGTCGAGGAGATGACGGACCTGATCCGCCGGCAGATGCGCCGCACCGGGCTGCGGCACGCGCTCTCCCCGGTGCTGGACGTGGCGCTCGACGCCCGGTGGGGCCGGGTGCACGAGACCTACGGGGAGGACCCCTACCTGGCGGCGGCCTTCGGCGTCGCCTTCACCCGCGGGCTGCAGGGGACCGACCTCGCCGAAGGCGTGATCGCCACCGGCAAGCACTTCCTCGGCTACGGCGCCACGGCGGGCGGGCGCAACCAGTCGGCGTTCGAGGCCGGTCCCCGGCAGCTCCGGGACCTGTTCGCGTACCCCTTCGAGGCGGCGATCCAGCTCGCCGGCCTGAAGTCGGTCATGAACTCCTACTCCGACATCAACGGCGTCCCGGCGGGCATCTCCCGGGAGGTGCTCACCGACCTGCTGCGCGGGACACTCGGCTTCGACGGCTTCGTCTCGGCCGACTACGGAACCCTCGAACAGGTGGTCAACCGGCAGCGGGCGGCCTCCACCCCCGGAGAGGCAGGGCGATTGGCGATCATCGCGGGGCTGGACGTCGAGTTCCCGACGCCGTTCGCCTACGGCAGCGCGCTGGCCGCGGAGGTGGAGGCCGGCCGGCTCGACGTGCGTGACCTCGACGTCTGCGTGCTGCGGGTGCTGCGAGCCAAGTTCGAGCTCGGGCTGTTCGAGAACCCGTACCCGGCCGAGCACATCGACGTCGGCGCCGTGGCGCGTGAGGGCGGGACGCTGTCGCAGGAGCTCGCCCGCAGGTCGGTGGTGCTCGTGAAGAACGACGGCATCCTGCCCCTGCCGGCGGAGCCGGCCGTCGCGGTGATCGGGCCGCACGCCGACGCCGTGGTACGCCAGTTCGCCACCTACACCTACCCGGGATGGCGCGAGGCGGTCAACGCCGAGCAGCGCGGCGAGGCCGGCACCATGGCCGGGGCCGAGGCGATCAAGGCCTCCTGGTTCGACGGGCTGTTCTCGCCGGTGGACGTGGAGGCCCTGGCCCGTGGCCGCTACGGGGCCCGTCCGCTCGCCGAGGAGATCGCCGCGTTCGCCGGTGAGGTCCTGGCCGAACCGGGCTGCGCGATGACCCGGCCGCTCGGGCAGGACGCGCTGGATCGGGCCGTGGCCGCCGCGCGCGGGGCCGACGTCGTGGTGCTCGCCCTGGGCGGATCGAGCCTGTGGTTCACCGGCGAACGCACCGAGGGGGAGGACAGCGACTCGGTCGACATCGCGCTGCCCGCCGCGCAGACGCGGCTCGCCGAGGCGGTGGCCGCGACCGGCAAACCCCTGGTGGTGGTGCTCGTCCAAGGACGGGCCTACGCGCTGCCCGAGGTGGTGCGCGATGCCGCCGCGATCGTGGTGAGCGCCTTCGGCGGGCCGTACGGGGCCAAGGCGGTGGCCGAGGTGCTCTTCGGCGCCGTCAATCCCAGCGGCAAGCTGCCGTACAGCATCCCCCGGCACAGCGGGCAGATCCCGGTCTACCACCACCAGAAGGCCGGCACCGGCTACCGCAGCCCGCTCCCGAACCACATCGCCCACCACTACCTGGACATGGAGGCCACCCCGCTGCACCCCTTCGGGCACGGCCTGAGCTACACCGGCTTCACGCTCACCGACCTGGCCTGCGACCCCGAAGTGGACACGGCCGGCACGGCCGGTATCAGCGCGACCGTCACCAACGCCGGAGCGGTCGAGGGGGCCACCGTCGTCCAGCTCTACCTGCGCGTCAACACCTCGGGAGCCACCCGACCGGCGCAGCAGCTCGCCGGATTCCAGCGGGTCGAGCTCGCGTCCGGCCGGTCCCGCCGCGTCACCTTCCACGTTCCGGCCGCCCAGCTCGGACACACCGACCTGGCCCTCGACTTCGCCGTCGAGCCCGCCACCGTCGACGTCTTCCTCGGGCTCGACTCCGACGACCGCGCCTTGTCCGGGTCGTTCGAGCTGACCGGCAAGGCCCGCGTGCTCACCGGCGGCGAGCGCTCGTTCCTGTCCGCGACCACGACCCGAGAGGCATGACGTTGTACGACTCCATCCGCCCCGGCCAGGTCTGGCTCGACACAGGCGGCAACCGCATCCAGGCGCACGCCGGCTCCATCCTCTCCGAGGACGGCACCTTCTACTGGTACGGCGAGAACAAGGAGCACACCACTCCGGACGGCGACATCTGGACCTGGGGCATCCGCTGCTACTCCTCCACCGACCTCTACAACTGGGAGGACCGCGGCCTGATCATCCCGCCGGACCTCGACGACCCCGGCTCGCCCCTGCATCCGGCCCAGCTCATCGACCGCCCGCACATCATCCGCGACCCGCGCACCGGCCGGTACGTCTGCTGGCTCAAGATCATGGGGGAGGGACACACGCAACGCTCCACCGTCCTGACCGCCGACTCGCCGCTCGGCCCCTACACGATCGTGCGCACCGGGCTCCGTCCCCTGGGCATGAACGCCGGCGACTTCGACCTCGTCGTGGATCCGGTGGACGGCAAGGGCTACTACTACTTCGAGCGCGTGCACAGCGAGCTCATCTGCGCCGACCTGTCCGACGACCTCACCGACGTCACCGGCTACTACTCCACGCACTTCCCCCGCCGCCGCCCGCCCATGGTGCGCGAGGCGCCCGCGTACTTCCGGCGTGAGGGCAGGCACTACCTCATCACCTCCGGTACGACGGGATACTTCCCCAACCCCTCGGAGGTGGCGGTCGCCGACACCTACCACGGGCCCTTCACGGTCCTGGGCGATCCGCACCCGTCGGACCCGAGCGGCACCTCGTTCCGCTCGCAGATCAGCTCCGTATTCCGGCATCCGGCCAAGCGGGATCTCTACATCGCGCTCGCCGACCGCTGGGCCCCGCGCCTGACGGAGAGCGAGTCGGACCAGAGCGAGGCCTTCGACCGGCGCTTCGCGGCCCTGGAAGCCGGCGAACGGCCCGTCCCGTTCGACGTGCCGGAGGTCGACACGTCGATCGCCGACTACGTCTGGCTGCCGATCCGGTTCGACGGGCGGATCCCGACGATCGAATGGCACGACGAGTGGCGAATAGAAGACTTCGGATGATGCCGGGCCGGTCGCCGCGGGGATGACCGCCGGGCGGATCGCGGACGAGGCCGGGCCACCGTGAGGGCGTCGACGACATGGTCGCCGTACGGCCTGGCCACCCCCGAGACCGTCGCCCCGGCCGCCGAGCCCCATGGCTGGCCGGCTGATTGACGTCGTGCCGGTCACGATGGGCTCCTCAAGGGCCGCCCTGACCGACCGCGCGCAGCGTACGGCGCCCGGTTGCCCGGCGGGCCGGCGCCGGAGCAGGCCGACGGAGTGAGCCTCATACTCGGAGGCGAACAGTACCGAGAGTCAGGAGAGCGATGCGGGTTCCGATGACGATTGCGGACTTCCTGGATCGGGCGGAGCTGGGGTTCGCGGACAGTGCTGGAGTGATCGACGAGCCGGATCAGCCCGCACCGCCCGTGACGGCATCCACGTACGGGCGGCTGGGTGAGCGGGTGCGGGCGTGGCAGGCCGGGCTGGACGCGCTCGGCACGCGTGAAGGCGACCGGGTGGCGGTGGTCAGCCACAACTCGGCCCGCCTGCTGGAACTGCTGTTCGCGGTGCCGATGAGCGGCCGCATCTGTGTCCCGGTCAACTTCCGCCTGAAGGCCGAAGAGATCGATTACGTGGTGCGGCAGAGCGGAGCCTCGGTCCTGCTGGTCGATCCCGAGGTCCGCGAGGCGACCGCCGGGATCGAGACGAACCACCGTTTCGTGCTGGGAGAGCAGACCGAGACGGAGTTGATGCGGTTCGACGCGGAGCCGCGCCCCTGGTCGAACCCGGACGAGGACGCCACCGCGACGGTCAACTACACCTCCGGGACCACGGCCCGCCCCAAGGGAGTCCAGCTCACCCACCGCAACATCTGGGTGAACGGACTGACCCTCGGCCTGCACACGCGGGCCTGGGAGCGGGACGTCTACCTGCACACGCTGCCGATGTTCCACTGCAACGGCTGGGGCATGCCGTTCGTGATGGCCGGGCTCGGCGTCAAGCAGGTGGTGCTGCGCAAGGTGGACGGAGCGGAGATCCTGCGCCGCGTGGACGAGCACGGCGTCACCCTGATGTGCGGGGCGCCGGCGGTGTGGAGCATGGTGCTGGACGCCGCGGCGGGCTGGGAGGGGGAGATCCCGGGCCGTGATCGCGTGCGGATCGTGTGTGCGGGGGCGCCGCCCCCGAGCCGGTTGATCCAGCGGGTGGAGGAGGAACTGGGCTGGGAGTTCATCCAGATCTACGGTCTGACGGAGACGTCGCCGCTCCTGACCGTCAACCGCGCTCGGCCGCAGGACGCCAACCTGCCGAGCGATCAACGGGCCCGGAAGCTCTCGCGGGCGGGGCTCCCGGCGCTGGGGGTCAAGCTGCGGATCGCCGATTCCGGGGAGGTGCTGGCACGGTCGAACGTCGTGTTCGACGGCTACTGGGAGAAGCCCGAAGAGACGGCGAACGCGCTGGACGACGGTTGGTTCCACACCGGCGACGGCGGCGACGTCGACGAGACGGACGGGCACCTGACGATCTCCGACCGCAAGAAGGACGTGATCATCACAGGAGGCGAGAACGTGTCCTCGATCGAGGTCGAGGACACCATCTTCAGCCACCCCTCGGTCGCCGAGGTGGCGGTCATAGGAGTGCCGGACGCCAAGTGGGGCGAGACGATCAAGGCGCTGATCGTGCGGGCCGAGGGTGCGACAGTGAGCGAGACGGAGATCATCACGTACTGCAAGGAGCGCATGGCCGGATACAAGGCGCCGACGAGCGTGGAGTTCCGCGACATGATTCCGCGCACGGCGACCGGCAAGATCCAGAAGTTCAAGCTGCGCGAGCCCTACTGGGCCGGGCGTGACAGAGGTGTCAACTGACTGCTTCGGTTCGGGGGCGCCAAGAGGCCGGCAGGACCGCCGGCTGCCCGGGCGGCGGGCTGGAGCGGATCTCGCGGCGCGCCCTTTCCACATGGTGCCGGGCCGTGGGGTAGCGGTCGCGGAAGTATCCGTACGCGGGACGGTCCTCGGCGGTCGCCTCCGCACCCTGCGGTTTCGCCTCCCCGGAGATGATCACGGTCTGGAACGACCCGCGCGAGTGGGGCGAGGCGCCTGCCCGGGAAGCGCGTGCCGCCGCCCAGGGGACGTCAGGGAGCAGGGGAGCGCTCTTCGTCGTGCTGAACGGTGGCCGAGCGGCGGCGGGTGTCGACGGCGGGGGCCAGGAAGACGGCGGAGGCGACGAAGGCGAGCACCGCGAGCATGGCCGTGCGCAGGCCCCAGTGGTCGCCGAGGAACCCGAGGCCGGGCGGGCCGACGAGGAAGGCGACGTAGCCGATGGTGGCGACCAGGCTGACGCGGGCGGTCTCGTTCGGCCCGGTTTCTCCGGCGGCGGACAGCGCGACGGGGAAGCCCAGCGACGCGCCGAGCCCCCAGAACAGGACGGCCGCGCCGGCCAGCACCGCGTTGTCCGAGAAGATCACCAGGACGAGACCGAGCGCCCCCGAGACGGCGCTGGCGCGGATGACGGTGGTGCGGCCGAAGCGGTCCAGGAAGAAGGTGCCGCCGAAGCGGCCGATGGTCATGGCCGCGGCGAACCCGGCGTAGACGAGGGACCCGGACGCGGCGTCCAGCCCGTGCCCGTCGACCATGAGCAGCGGCAGCCAGTCGTTGGCGGCTCCCTCGGCCAGGGCCATCGCCAGGACGATCGCGCCGATCAGGAGGAGTTTGCCGTCCTTCCAGACTTTCGATCCCGGGCCGCCGGACTCGGACTGGCCCGGTGCGCCGATGCCGATGCCCGCGGGGACGGCGCGGATGGCGTACAGGAAGATCGCGGCCGCGATCAGGGTGACGGCGGCCAGGTGCCAGTGCGCCGGAAGGCGGGCGGCGGTGGCCGCGATGCCGGCGCCGGCGCCGACGACAGTGCCCAGGCTGAAGCAGCCGTGCAGGGTGGGCAGCGTCGTCCTGCCGGTGATCCGCTCGACGTCGGCGGCGTCGACGTTCACGGCGACGTCACCGGCTCCCATGCCCGCGCCGAACGCGCACAGGCCCACCATGACCAGCGGTACGGACGCCATGAGGGTGCCGGCGCTGATGACGGCCAGGCTCACGACGATCATCGCGGTGCCGGCGACGATGACGGGCCTCGTCCCGTACCGGGAGGTGAGACGTCCGGAGCAGAGGATCCCGATCATGGAGCCCAGGGACAGGCCGAACAGGATCCAGCCCATCTGGCCGGTGGAGGCTTCCAGCCGGTCGCGGATGTCGGGGGTGCGGGTCACCCAGGACGACATCGCGATTCCCGGGAGGAAGAAGAGCAGGAACAGCGCCTGCCGGCGTCGGCGCGTGGCGAGGTCCATTGAAGATAGGTCTCCGTGGCAGTTGCGGATGTGCGGCAGGCGTACAGATGAATATTAAGGGTGAGAAGGATGCCCATAGGTGATGAAGTAGACATGTCAGGACTCGGCCCCGCCAGGCGGTCGTGGCGGGTCCCTGCCACCCGACGGCCGGCGACCCCCGGCGGCGCGGCCGCCCGGCTGGCAGGCTTGCCGGTGTGATGTCGATCCACTCGCTGCCCGCGCAGCGACAGGCGGAGCCGTACGAGATGATCGCCCGCCTGCCACCGCCGCACCTGCGTCCGTACGTGCTGGGGTGGGCCGGCTTTCGCGCCCGGGTGGGAGAGCCCGCCCGCCCCAGCCGGATGCTGCCGCTGAACGCGGCCACCCTGATCGTCGACTTCACCGGCATGGGCCCGATCGTCACCGGTCCCCGCGCCACCGCGACGTTCTCGGCCCACACGCCGTGGCGTCACGGGGTGGCGGTCGGGCTCACCCCCGCCGGGATGGCGGCGCTGACGGGTACGCCCCTCCGCGAGGTGGCCGGCACGACCGCGCGTCTGGAAGACCTCCTCGGCACCCGTGCCGAGGAGCTGACCGGCCGGTTGATCGAGCCGGGGAGCTGGGCGGACCGCTTCAGCCTGCTGGAGCAGCGGCTGACGGCGTGGCTGCGTCCCCACGCCGGCCCCAACGACCTGATCATGCGCGCCTGGTGGCGGCTGCAGGAGCCGGCCGGCCCGGCCACCATCGGGGCACTCGCCGGTGAGCTGGGCGTCAGCCGTCGTTATGTCGAGCTCGGGTTCCGGCGGGTGGTGGGCCTGTCGCCCAAGACGGTAGCCCGGATCACCCGATTCCAGCGGACCCTGGACACATGGAGACGGCCCTCGGCCACCCTGGACGAGGCCGTCGCCTGCGGTTACGCCGACCAGCCGCACCTCACCCGCGAGATCCGGGCGATGACGCAGATGAGCCCGAAACAGCTGTTCGCATTCGTTCAATACACCGACCGGCTCACCGGTTAGCGTGATCTTCCGCTCCCGGCCGAACGAGTGCCGGGGAGAGGAAGGGGCAACACGTCATGGCAGGCGTTCTCGCGGCCGATCCCACCCTGGCCGACTTCGGCAAGGACCCGCTGTGGATCACGATCGTCAAGGCCGTGATGGTGTTCCTCTTTCTGGCGCTGGGAGTCGTCTTCGGGGTCTGGTTCGAGCGCAAGCTGATCTCCAGGATGCAGAGCCGGTACGGCCCGAACCGGGCCGGCAAGTTCGGCCTCCTGCAGTCGGTGGCCGACGCGATCAAGATGGGCTTGAAGGAGGACCTCTTCCCGCGCACGGTGGACCGGGTGCTCTACCTGCTGGCCCCGGTCATCATGGTGGTGCCGGCGTTCCTGGCCTTCTCGATCGTGCCGTTCGCGGGGATGGTCGACCTGTTCGGCGTGCAGACGCCGCTGCAGCTGGTCGACCTGCCGGTGGCGGTGCTGTTCATGCTCGCCATGGGCGCGGTGTCGGTCTACGGCGTGGTGCTGGCCGGATGGTCGTCGCGCTCGC
>NZ_JBIEIS010000072.1:0-43428 GCF_043496855.1 Nonomuraea sp. JJY05 | reverse complement strand
CGCGGCGCTCGCGGCCCTGGCCACGGCCGGCCCGCCCGGCCGCGACGCCGCCGAAGGTGAGAAGGCGGCAGGGGTGGGTGCCGCCGTCGCGCTCGGGCTCGCGACGGGAGTGGGTCCGCCCTCAGGGCCGGAAGCCGGATTGGGCGCGTCCCGGGGTGGGGCTGCCGGGCGTGGGGCCGGGGTGCCGGCGGGGCCGTCGGCGAGCAGCCCGTTCGTCAGGATGATCGGGGGTGCGGTCGTCGGTGTGCTGGTCGGGTTCATGGCCGGCCTGTTCGCCGCCGTGCTCGTCAGCGTGGCCGTCAGTGACGGGATGGCCCTGGTCACGCTCGTCCTGTGCACCGCGCTCATGGGCGCGGTCGGCGCGGGGATGGGGGCCGGGTCCGGACGCCGGGCGGCCGCGGCGGCCTACCAGTCGGCGCAGGTCGCGGCGTACCAGTCGGCGGCCCAAGCGGCGGCGGGCTACCCACCGGCGGCTCAGGGTGCGGGCGACCCGCATACGGTTCAGGCGACAAGCGGCGCGCCCGCGACCCCGACGACGGGCGGCGCACCCGTGACCCCGACGACGGGCAGCCTGTCCGCGGGCCAGGCGGCGGTCGGTCCGGCTGCGGGGCAGGCGGTGGGGAGCCCGCCGGTGCCGGCGCCGTACCGGAATCAGGGAGGGCCGCCGCCCCCCTACGTGCCGCCGCCCCTCTTCCCCAGGCCCGAGCTGCCCGACTCGCCCCGCTGGCTGCTGCCCGCGGCGGCCGGGGCCGGGGTGTTCGCGGCGGTGGCGTTGCCCGAGGCGCAGGTCGGCCTGGGGATCGTGCTGGTCGCGATGGTTCTGGGCGCGGCCGCGCTTCCCGCCGTGGTGCGGCGGATGACGCCGTGGACGGTGGCGTTCGGGCTGACGGCTTACTTCCTGATCTCGATGGCGGCGGTGCGCGACGCCGACTGGCTGGTCGCGATCCTGCTCGTGGCGGGAGCCGGCCTGGGCGCGCTGGCCGTGTCAGGAGCCGGGGCCGGGTGGCTCGGCGTGATCAGGGGCGGCATGTCCGTGATGCTCGCGCTCGGCCCGGTGCCGTGGTTCCTGGCCCAGCCGCTGAAGAAGCTGTCCGCCAAGCGGCGCGTCCTGCCGATGCTGGCCGCGCTGGGCATCACGGCGGTGCTGCTCCTGGTGTTCGGGCTGCTGTTCGCCTCGGCGGACGCGGTGTTCGCCTCCTTCCTGGAACGGCTGACGACCGCGCCGGACTGGGCGGAGTCGGCTCCGGTGCGGATCTTCCTGTTCGCGCTGTTCGCCGTGCTGCTGGCCGCCGTGGTGCTGGTCGCGCTCAGGCCGGTGGTCGACCCCGTGGGGCCGGAGCCGAAGTTCAGCGTGAGCAGGAGTGTCTGGATCGTGCCTCTCACGGCGGTGAACCTGCTGTTCGCCTCGTTCGTGGCGGTGCAGATCACGGCGCTGTTCGGCGGCAACACCTGGGTGCTGAAGACGGCCGGGCTCACCTATGCCGAGTACGCCAGGCAGGGGTTCTTCCAGCTCGTGGTGGTCAGCGTGTTCGTGCTGGGCATCGTGGCGGTCGCCAGCGGGATGCTCAAGGTCGAGCGGCGCGAACGCTGGCTGCTGGCCGTGCTGCTCGGCGTGCTGTGCGGGCTGACCATGGTGGTGCTGGCCTCCGCCCTGCACCGCATGAACCTCTACACCGAGGCGTACGGCCTGTCCAGGCTGCGCCTGTCCGTGCAGGCCACGGTGTGGTGGCTGGGCACGCTGTTCGCGCTGGTGCTGCTGGCGGGGGCGGCTCGGCTCCTGGGCCGGGGCTCCGGCTGGCTGCCGCGTACGGTCGTGCTGGTGACCGGGCTGGGCCTTGGCGCGTTCGCCATCGTGAACCCCGACCTCCAGGTCGCCCACACGCAGGTCCAGGTGCGCGGCGTGACCAAGCTGGACTCCGACTACCTCGGAGACCTCGGCGCGGAGGCCGTACCCGCGCTGGACAAGCTGCCGGAGCCGCAGCGCAGCTGCGTGCTGGCCGACGTGGTCAGGGCCAACGGCCTGTCCCGCCCCGACCCCTGGAACGGCTGGAACCTCGACCGGGCCCGGGCCCGGGCCGTGCTGGCCGCCCGGCCGATCGACAAGTCCGTGCAATGCCCTCCGGCGTATTCGCGCGGCTCTGATTGAATCTTGGTGTGAGGTTCGACGTAGTCATCAACGGCGGCCGGGTGCTCGACGGTACGGGCGCCCCGCCGTACCGGGCGGACGTCGCGGTCGCGGACGGCAAGATCGCGGCGATCGGGAGGCTGGGCGGCGCCGGGGCGGAGACCGTGATCGACGCGACGGGGCGGTTCGTCGCGCCCGGCTTCGTCGACTGTCACGCTCACGGCGACGCGGCCGTGTTCGACCCGGCGGTCCAGCGGGCGGCGCTCCGGCAGGGGGTGACCACGTTCGTGCTGGGGCAGGACGGCCTGTCCTTCGCGCCCGGCTCGGCCGCCACCGTCGCCTACGCCTCCCGCTACTTCGCCGCCGTCAACGGCCCGCTGACCGTCAAGGGCCCGCTGACCGCCGACGGCCCGCTCGCCGGTGATGGGCCGCTGACCGTCGGGGAGCTGCTCGGCGGCTACGACCGCGCCGTGGCGCTCAACACCGCCTACCTCCTCCCGCACGGCACCATCCGCTACGACGTCATGGGGCCCTCGCCCGAGCCGCCCTCCCGCGACGAGCTGGCGGCCATGCTGCGGCACGTCGAGCGGGGCCTGTCGGACGGGGCGGTCGGCCTGTCGACCGGCCTCGAATACCTCCCCGGCCGCTACGCCACCGCCGAGGAGCTGGCCGCCCTGTGTGCCCCGCTCGGCGGCCTCCCGTACGTCACCCACATGCGCGCGTACGGCCCTCAGGCCGGCGTGGGCATGACCGAGGTCATGGACATCGCCGAGCGCTCCGGCGCCGCCGTGCACGTCTCCCACCTGCACGGCCCCGCGGACGTGCTGCTGCCGCTGGTCGAGGAGGCGCTCGGCAAGGGCGTGGACCTCACCTTCGACACCTACCCCTACCTGCGCGGCAACACGATTCTGGCCATGGTCGTGCTGCCCGGCTCCGTGCCGGGCGCCGAGACCGACCGGGCGCTGGAGATGATCGCGTCGGACGAGCTGGACGGCTGGTGGCCGACGCTCGACGCCGTCTGGCCGCGGCTGACCGTCTCGCACGCCCCGGGGATGGAGTGGGCCGAGGGCCTGACCATCGTGGCGGCGGCCGAACGGGACGGATCGGCGCCCGCCGAGTTCTGCCGCCGCCTCCTGACGGAGACGCGGCTGGAGGCGGGCGTCGTGTCCGCGCGCCCCGACGAGGGCCCGGAAGGGGAGGAGTCGGTACGCAGGATGCTCCGGCATCCCTCGCACACCGGCGGCTCCGACGGCATCTATGTGGGCGGCCATCCGCATCCGCGGGGGTTCGGGGCGTTCGCCAGGTTCCTCGGCCGGCACGTGCGGGAGCTGGCCGACTGGACGTGGGAGCAGGCCGTGGTGCACCTGGCCTCCCACCCGGCCAGGCGCTTCGGACTGACGGACCGAGGGCTGGTGAGGAGCGGGTTCGCGGCCGACGTGGTGGTGTTCGACCCGGCGGCGGTGGGCGACCGGGCGACCTACGAGGCGCCGCGCACGCTTGCGGCGGGCGTCGGCGACGTGCTCGTGTCGGGGGTACGCGTGCTGGCCGGGGGAGAGCTGACCGGCGCGACTCCGGGGCGTGCGCTTCGTCCATGATGGGGGCGAAGGTCTGAGATAGGGTCGGACGCGGATGAAAGGGGTGTTGTGCTCGGGCAGCAGATCTTCGCGGGTGGGCTCGAACTCCCCCTCATGGTCGTGCACCGGGACGCGCTGGAGCACAACATCGAGACGATGGCGGCCTTCGTCCGCGATCACGGCATGGAGCTGGCACCGCACGCCAAGACGCACATGTCCGCTGAGATCGCCGCGCTCCAGCTCGAAGCGGGCGCCTGGGGTCTCACCGTCGCGACGCCGCGCCAGGCGCGGGTGGTCCGCGGGTTCGGGGTGGGCCGGATCCTGGTGGCCAACCAGTTCGTGGACCCGGCGGGGCTCGACTGGGCCGCGGGCGAGCTGGAGCGGGATCCGGCGTTCGAGCTCCTGAGCTTCGTGGACTCCGAGGCCGGGGTGGACATACTCGCTCGGCATGCCGCGTCCCGGCCGTTCCGGGTGTTGGTGGAGCTGGGGCACGAAGGCGGACGAGCCGGGTGCCGGTCGCTGGACCAGCTGCTGAGCCTGGTGTCGTACGTGCAGGAGGTCCCCGGCGTCGAGCTGGCCGGGGTCGCCGGGTACGAGGGTGCGCTCAAGACCGCCGACGATGTCCGGAAATATCTGGACTTGCTGCAGGAGGCCGTCGAGTACGTCCGCCTCAAGAGCCCGATCCTCACCGTGGGCGGCAGCCAGTGGTTCGACGTGATCGGCCGCGAGCTCGTCACCACCCAGGCCAGGATCCTGCTGCGCAGCGGCGCGTACGTCACCCACGACGACGGCTACTACCGCGAGCGCACCCCGTTCAACCGCATTGACGGGGAGCTGCGCCCGGCGCTGGAGGTCTGGGCGCACGTGCTGTCCACGCCCGAGCCCGGCTTGGCGATCGTGGGCATGGGCAAGCGGGACGCGCCCTACGACGAGGGGCTGCCCATCCCGCGCCGCGACGGCGTCACGATCGTGAAGATGCAGGACCAGCAGACGGTCGTGCGCGCTCACGGGCTCAAGCCCGGTGACCTGCTGGCCTTCGGCATCTCCCATCCCTGCACCGCGTTCGACAAGTGGCGCGTGCTGCCCGTGGTGGACCAGGACTACCGTGTCGTCGGCCAGATAACCACCAACTTCTAGGGAGACGCGGTGAAAAAGGAGCTCAGGACCACCGAAGGCGCCGCCCCGATCGGCGCCTACTCGCAGGGCCTTGTGGTGGGTGACTTCGTCTACACCTCCGGCATGGGCCCGCTCGACCCGCAGACCGGTGAGATCGTCGGCGACGACGTGGCCACCCAGACGCACCAGGTCATGCGCAACCTCGGCGCCATTCTCGCCGCGCACGGGCTCGGCTTCGACGACGTGATCAAGTCCACGGTCCACCTGCAGCACCTCGAGCGCGACTTCGCCGCCTACAACGAGGTTTACAAGTCCTATTTCAGCCAGCCGTTCCCCGTGCGCACCACCGTAGGATCCCAGCTGTTGGGCATCCTGGTGGAGATCGACTTCGTCGCTCACAAGAGCGCTTAAGGTCTGCTTGTGGACAGTTCGGTGTACGTCTTCGTCGAGGACCTGCGCGGCGAGGGCGTCGAGCGGGTGCTCGACAGGATCAGCGCGTACGGCGTGAGCGGCATCACCGTCGGCGCCGTGCACCACGCCTCCCGCGACGTCACCCCACACGGACTGTCCCGGCTGACCATCCGCCACGACGGGGCGCACTTCCCCCCGCCGTCCGATCTGTTCGCCGGGCTCCGCCTGTCTCCTGTGCCCGGCTATCCGAACGCCCTCGACGGGCTTCGCGAGGCTTGTGCGAAGCGATCCATGAAGCTCCACGGATGGACGGTCTTCCTGCGCAACGCCACGCTCGGCACCAAGCATCCGGACGTGACCGTACGCGACTGCTTCGGTGACCGAGGCTCGCTCACCGACCTGTGCCCCGCCCACCCCGACGTGCGCGAATACGCGGTCGCGCTGGCCAGGGCGGTGGCCAGGCTCGGGGTCGACAGCGTGGTGGCGGAGTCGCTGCACTTCAGGCCGCTCAAGCCGCAGCGCTCGTTCGTGCCGCTGGGGCCGATGGACGCGTACCTGTTCGGGCTCTGCTTCTGCGACTACTGCATGCGCCGCGCCACCGACCTGGGCGTGAACGCCGAGGTGGCGCGTGACGAGTGCGCCAGGATCGTGGGCGGCGTGTTCGACGGCGACCCGCCCGCGCAGGGGGAGGTGACCCGGGCCGCGCTCACCGCCTACGCGGGGCCCGATGTCGTGGCCTACGCGCGGGCCCGGTCGGAGACCGTCACCACGCTGGTGTCCGAGGTGGCCTCGGCGGTGGCCGACGAGGGCTCCAAGCTGGTGTTCATCGACTCGACCGGCGCGGTCAAGGGCTACCTGGACGGGCTGCCCACGCCCGGGCTCGCGGCGCACGACGCCTGGCAGCTCGGGGTCGATCTGGTGGCGCTGGGTGACCTCGTCCCGGCCTTCGGGGTGCTGGCGTACGCGCGGGACGCCGCTCGGGTGGCTGACGACGTGGGCGCCTACCTGCGGTCGGTGGGCAAGGACCGGGAGGTGCGGGCGGTGCTGCGGCCCGGCTACCCGGACAGCGACTCGGCGGACCGGCTGGTGGCCAAGGCCCGGGGCGCGAAGGCGGCGGGCGCCCTCGCCGTGGACTTCTACGCGTACGGGCTGGTGCCCCACCCGGTGCTGGACCGCATCCCCGCCGCGCTCTCAGAAGCGTTGTAGCCCGTCGAGCAGGGCCGAGACCGCCGCCGTGGGGAAGTCGTCGGCGACCGGCAGGCCCCGGAAGACCGCCCGCATCCACACGGCCCCGGCCAGCAGGTCGACGATCAGCATCGGGTCGACCGGCTCCTTCAGCTCGCCCCGCCGTACCGCACGCTCGAAGATCTCCCGCTCCCGCGCGAAGCGGTCGGCGAAGAAGCGGCGGGCGTCCAGCTCGGGATGGCGGACGGCGGCGGCCAGCGCGGCGACGGCGATGTCGCTGGACGGCGGCTCGGTGAGCAGCCGCTGCACCCCCTCGACCAGTGCGACCAGGTCACCGCGCAGGCTCCCCGTGTCCGGCGCCTCGAACCCCAGCACGTCGGCCTCCACCAGCGCCGCCCCCAGCAGCGCGGCCTTGGACGGCCACCAGCGGTAGATCGTCGTCTTGTTGACGCCCGAGTGCTCGGCGACCCCCTCGACGGTCAGGCCGTCGTAGCCCTTCTCCGCCACCAGCCGCAACGTCGCATCGAAGATCTCCTGCTGTTTCCTCGGCGCCATGGGGTCATTTTCTCCCGGCGAACGCCGTGGCCACTCCCAGTCCCAGGTAGACGAAGCCGCTGACGTACCGGAGGGTCCTGGCCCGGGCGGTGAGCCGGGTGCCGAGGGCGCCGGCGGTGCACGCGTACACGACGTCGGAGATCAGCCCCAGGAGCAGCAGCGTCAGGCCGAACAGCACCACCTGGAGCGCCGGCGAGCCCGCCTCCGGGTGCACGAACTGCGGCAGGAACGCCAGGAAGAACAGCGCCACCTTGGGGTTCAGCACGTTGACCAGCACGCCTTCGAGGAAGACCTTGCGCAGCGGCTGGGGTGGCGGCGCCACGCCCTCCGTCTCCTTGCCGGTGAACGCGCGGATGCCGAGATAGACGAGGTACGCGACGCCGGCCCACTTGACGACCGCGAACAGCGTCGCCGACTGCGAGATCACGTACGAGAGGCCCGCGGCGGCGGCCGCGATGTGCACGAGCGTGCCGGTCTCCACGCCGAACGCGCTGGCCAGGCCCGCGGCCCTGCCCTGGGCGAGGCCCCTGGCGGTGATGTAGAGGTGGTTCGGGCCGGGGATGAGCACCAGGGCGAGCGAGGCCGTGACGAAGAGGGCGAAAGTCGTTGGATGGATCACGAAACAGCAGCGTAAAATGGCTTTGGTATGTAGATGAGGGCCAATCTTGGTCCGGTTTCCTGGACCAATGGGATGTCAGTGGCGCGTGGCATAGTTTCTGGCGTGAACGGTCTTCTCGTCGGGCGCTCTGAAGAGTTGTCCGGACTTGTGCGGGTGCTGCGGTCGGCAGCCGAGGGCACGGCCGGGGTGGCGCTCGTCGGCGGAGACGCGGGCATCGGCAAGTCCCGGCTGATCGCGGAGCTGGTGCCCGAGGCCCGCAAGCGCGGCTTCCACGTGCTGGTCGGCCAGTGCGCCGAGCTGGGCGACGCGCTGCCCTACCTGCCGCTGGCCGACGCGCTGCGCGGCGCGGAGCCGGCCGTGCGCGAGGCCGCGGCCGCCCATCCCATGCTGGGCCAGCTGCTGCCGGGCATGGAGAGCGCCCCTTCGGCGGGGCTCACGCAGCAGCGGCTGTTCGGCTCGCTGCTGGGGCTGCTGGCCGACGTGCAGCCGGTGCTGTTCGTGATCGAGGACCTGCACTGGGCCGACCGGTCCACCCGTGACCTGCTGGTCTTCCTCAGCCGCATGGTGCAGAGCGAGCGGGTCTGCGTGGTCGGCACCTACCGCACCGACGACCTCCACCGCCGCCACCCGCTCCGCTCAGTGCTGGCGGAGCTGCGGCGGCTGCCCACGGTGATGGGCGTCGAGCTGGGGCCGCTGGGCTCCGGCGACATGTCCGACTATGTCGCCACCTTGGGGGAGGTGGGCGCTCAGGAGCTCGGCCTCATCGTGACCCGCGCCGACGGCAACCCCTTCTACGCCGAGGAGCTGTTCGCGGCGATGGCCGAGGGCGACAGCCTGCCCGACGGGCTGGCCAGCCTGCTGATGTCCAGGGTCGAGCTGCTGTCGGAGGCCGGGCAGCGGGTGCTGCGGGCCGCCGCCGTGGCGGGCCGGCGGGTGGAGGACGAGCTGCTGCGGGAGGTGTCGGGGCTGCCGCTGGAGGAGTTCGAGGAGGCGGTCAGGGAGATCGTCTCGCGCGGGCTGCTCAGGGTCGACGGCTACGGATACACGTTCCGCCACGCACTGCTGCAGGAGGCGGTCTACACCGATCTGCTGCCCGGCGAGCGCACGCGGCTGCACGCCGCCTTCGCCAAGCTGCTGACCTCACCCGCCGAGCTGGCCCACCACCACCTCGCCGGCCACGACCTGGCCGGGGCGCTGGCGGCCTCCGCCGAGGCGGGGCGGCTGGCCGAGCGGCTCGGGGCTCCCGCCGAGGCGCACAGCCACTACGACCAGGTGCTGGGCCTGTGGGATCGCGTCGAGGGCGCGGCGGAGCTGGCCGGGGAGAGCCGGTTGGCGCTGGCGCTCCGCAGCGCCGTGGCGGCGGCCGACAGCGGCGACAACCACCGTGCGATCACCCAGCTCAAGGCCCTGCCGCCGACGTCCGAGGTCAGCGAACGCCTGGCCTATTACCTCTACGAAGCCGACGACCAGCCGGGCGCCATCGCGGCGGCGGAGCGCGCGGTGGCGAGCGCCGAGGATCAGCAGGCGCTCGCCCGCGCCCTGGCCACGCATGCCCGCACCCTGATGTACAGCCCCCGCCACCACGAGATCGAGGCCCTGACCGCGCGGGCGCTGGAGACCGCGCGCGCGTCCGGCGCCAGGGACGCCGAGGTGGGCGCCCTCATCACGCTGGCCGTCTACGTGGAGCACCAGGGCGACGTGGCCAGGGCCCACGAGCTGGTCGAGACGGCCTCCGCCGAGGGCACCGGCGACCTGGCGATGGACCTGCGCGCCCACTTCCAGCACGCCCGCATCCACTACGAGCAGGGCCTGCTGGCCAAGGCCGCCGAGGTGGCCGACGCCGGCGTCCGCATGGCGTCCGAGACCGGGCTCAAGTGGAGCACCTACGGCACCGACCTGCGCTTCCTGCGGTTCCTGATCCACTACGTGGCCGGCGAGTGGGACCAGGCCGAGGCGGTCGCGTCCGGCTTCGGCGCGCGGGTGGGCACGCTGTCGGAGGCGACCCTGTCGTCGTTCGCGCTGTTCATCGAGGTGGCGCGGGGTCTGCCCGCGGTCGAGGCGCGGCTGAGCTGGGTGCGGCCGTTCTGGTACGACGAGCTGCCCGCGTACATCTCCCGTGGCCTGGCCGCCGAGCACGCGCTCTGGAACGGCGACCCCGCGGCGGCGCTCGACCACGTGCGGGCGGTCATGGCGCCGATGGAAGATGGCTACGCGTGGGTGCTGCGGGTGGCCGCCATCGGGCTGTGGGCGCTGGCCGAGCTCGGCACCACCGAGGGGGCCGACGAGCTGCGCGCCCGCGCCCGCCTCGCCGTCGACTCCGGGCCCACCGGCGTGCCCGGCCATCTGGGGCCCGAGGGGCTGGCCTGGGCGCTGCGGGTGGAGGCCGAGTGGCATCGGGTGCACGGGCGGCTCGATGTGGAGCTGTGGCGCCGGGTCGTGGACGCGTTCGACTACGGGTTCGTCTACGAGGTGGCGCGGGCCCGCTGGCGGCTGGCCGAGGCGCTGCTGGCGGCCGGCGACCGGGAGGGGGCGCAGGCGGAGTGGGCCCAGGCGCGGGAGACGGCGGAGCGGCTGCGGGCCACGCCGCTGGCCGGCGCGCTGCTGGAGTTCGGGCGGCGGGCCCGGTTCGGGCAGGCCGGCGGGCACGGCGGCGGCCAGGGCGACGGCGGGCTGACGGCCCGGGAGGCGGAGGTGCTGCGGCTGGTCGCCGAGGGCCTGACCAACCGGGAGATCGCGGAACGGCTGTTCATCGCGCAGAAGACGGTCAGCGTGCACGTGTCCAACATCCTGGGGAAGCTGGAGGTCTCCACCCGCACGCAGGCGGCCGCGGCCGGACGGCGGCTGGGGCTGCTGCCTTAGCGCCAGGTCAGGCGCGCCGGGTGAGGGCGACGGCGTCGAGGGCGTGCAGGGCGCCGAGTTCGTCGGCGGTCATCCAGACGTTGCTGATGCGGCCGTCCGCGATGGTGAGGATGTCGATGATGCGCAGGTCCAGGAGGCGGCCCGTGGGCTGGAGGAGCCCCGCCGAGGTCGCCAGCGGGCCGACCTGCTTGCCGCGCATCCTGAACGCCACCGCCACCTTGTCCCCCGTCTCGACCAGGTCGAGCACCTCGCGCTCGGGATCCTCGAAGGTGGCCTGCATGGCCCGGGCCCTGGCGACCAGGTCGGAGGCCGTGAGCAGGGCGCCGTTGACCCGTACGGGGTCGGTGTAGAACTCCCGGAACGCCGCCTCCGCCTCGCCTGCCGGAGGCAGCGGGCTGGTCCACAGGCGGAGAAGACCGTCGACGTCGAATGCCATGCCGCCAGTGTGCGCCCGTCGCCCGGATCCGCCCAGAGGCATCCGTTCAGGCGGGGCGGGTGAGGTGGTCGATGAGGAGGCCGACCCTGGTCTCCTGGTGCTCGGCCGGGATCCGCCGGTCGTGGGCCAGGGTGGCCTGGCCGTGCAGGGCGGCCCACACCACCTCGGCGAAGACGCCCGGATGGTGCTCACCGGCCACCGGCTCCAGCGCGAGCACGAACTCGCCGAACGCCGCCCGCAGCTCCTCCGGCGTCTCGTCGGTGGCGAAGGGGATGGCGACGGGCATGACGAACATGGCCTCGTACAGGGCGCGGTGGGTGCGGGCGAAGTCGAGGTAGGCCGTCGCCACCCGGCGCAGCACCTCCTTGGGCTCGCCGCCCGCCGTCCGCGCTGCTCGGAGCTTGCTCGTCAGCTCCGTGAACCCCTCGATCGCCACCTCCCGCACGATGGCGTCCTTGCCCTTGAAGTGGCTGTAGAGCACCGGCTGGCTGTATTCGACGCGCTCCGACAGGCGCCGGGTCGTCACGGCGTCCCAGCCCTCGGACTCGGCCAGTTCGCGGGCGGCGGTGATGATCAGCTGGTGGCGCTGGGCGCGTTCGCGTGCTCGGCGGGCGGCTATCGACATACCCAGCACGCTAGCATGACTAGCACTCCTAGCGTTGCTCTGGTCAGCTGGTGATGGTCAGGTCGCGGAAGAGGAAGTAGTTCGCGATGTCGCTCTGCAGGTACTGGTGGTAGTAGGTGGCCATGGGCTTGGCGGCCTTGTCCGCGGTGAGGATCGTGATGACCACGTACTTCTTGGACGCGCCCGAGCGCATCTTGCCGTAGGCGTAGCTCTTGTGCGTCTTGTCCGTGTGCCACTTGACCGCGCGGGAGGTGAGCGACGCCAGGCGCGTGACGGCAGTCTTGGCGGCACCCTCGCTGGGGAAGGACAGCACGAGCTGGACCGCCTTGATGTGCCCGCCGTACGCCGAGTATGCGAGCTGGACGGCGCGCCGGCAGTTGTTCTTGGCCAGCACGCCCTGGCCGTCGACCGGGTCGCAGCTGTCGTACGTCCAACCGGCGACCTTCTTGGCCTGGAGCTTCACGTCTCCCAGCTTGAAGTCCCAGTTCTCGAACTCGTCGTCGGTGAGCGGCGAGCCGGGATCCACGCGCTTCGAGGTGCTGGACCGGGTGTCGCTGGGGACCGGGGTGGGCTCGGCGGGCTCGGAGGCGGGCGGGTCCGACGGGGAGTCCGACGGGGGGTCCGACGGCGGGTCCGACGGCGGTGCGGTCGTGGTCGTGGGGACGGGCTCGGCGGTCGGCAGCGCGACGGCCGGTTTCCGGCCGGAGTCACGCATGTAGAGGAACGCGACGACCCCGCCGCCGATCAGGAGGACCGAGACCAGGCCCACGACCAGGCCGATGACCAGGGCGCTGGTGCTCTTCGCCGCCGGGGCCGCAGGCTGGGGCGGCCCTGGGACGGGGCCTGGGGCGGGGAGCAGCAGCGTCCCTTGGGGCCCGGTCGGGTTGCCGTACGGCGGCCCGCCCTGCCCCGGCGGCTGCCCCTGACCGGCCCCGTAGCCGCCTTGCCCGCTGGTCGGGCCGTATCCGGGCGGCGTGGCTCCCTGCCCAGCAGGCGGACCGTATCCGCGTTGTGGGGCTCCTTGCCCGGGCGGCGGGCTGTATCCGGGCGGAGGGACTCCTTGCCCGCTGGTCGGGCCGTATCCGGGCGGAGGGGACCCCTGTCCAGGCCCGTACCCAGGAGATCCCTGACCGGGAGGTGGGCCGTATCCCGGTTGCGGGGAGCCCTGCGCGGGAGGAGCCGGGTGTCCGGGTTGGCCGTATCCCGGCTGTCCCTGGCCGTAGCCGGGCTGCGGGGGGCCGGGTGGCGGGCCGTACTGCTGCTGTTGCTGCGGACCGTACCCCTGCGGCGCTCCTTGCGCGCCCCACGGGCCTTCCGGCTGGGGCTGGGGCGGGGGAGGCTGCGGAGGGTATGCCATTGCTCCATTGTGGTGTAGCTGATCCCCATGTGCCCCAGCCGCCCCCCGAATCCCATCTGACGCGCTCAGGAGACCGTACGCGCCTCGTCGCACACCTGACGGCGGTACTTCCCGGGCGCCAGCCCGTACTGCCGCTTGAAGGCGTTCCCGAACGCGAACTCCGACCCGTACCCGACCCGCTGCGCCACCTCCGCCACCGAGACGTCGGACTCGCGCAGGATGCGGGCCGCCGTGGCCAGGCGCCACCACGTGAGGTACGCCAGCGGCGGCTGCCCGACGAGGGCGGTGAAACGGCGGGCGAAGCCGGCGCGCGAGAGCCCGGCGTGGGCGCCGAGCGACTCGACCGTCCAGTGACGGGCGGGGGCACGGTGGATGGCGTCCAGCGCGCGGCCGATGGCGGGGTCGGACAGCGCGGCGGCCCAGCCCGAGTCCCTGCACGCATCGGACTCCAGGTCGAACCAGGCCCGCAGGATGTAGAGCTGGAGGACGTCGAGCAGGGACGTGACGACGGTGTCGGCGCCCGGCCGGGGGTTGTCGATCTCGCCGGCGAGCAGCTCGACGGCGGCCCGGAGCTCGGGGTGGTGGCCGAGCGTCGTCGGCAGGTGGATCACGTCGGGCAGCGCCCCCAGGATCGGGTGGGTCCTGGTGGGGTCCAGCTGGTAGCCGCAGCAGAGGGTGACCGTCTCGGCCCCGTCGCCGCCCGCGATGGTCGAGGCGAACAACTCGGAGTCCAGGTACGGGTTGCAGATCGGCGCGGCGAGCGGCGTATCGGGACTGTCGGCCAGGCCGTACCCGTCGCCGTGCGGGAAGAAGACCACGTCGCCCACGCTCAGCGGCACGGGATCGCCGGCGGGCGGGATGAGCCAGCAGGATCCGCGCAGCACCATCTGGAAGCCGGCCGACCCGGGCACCTTGGGGAACTCCTTGCCCCAGGGGGCCCGCCAGGAGACGCGCACGGAGGTCGGGCGGCCGGTACGCATGAGGGCGACGACATCGCTCAGCACGTCCACGTCTTCAGTCTAAGGCAAGAGACTCTCACGTATAAAAAGTAGCTTTTGAAGCATTGGATATCTCAACCCTCGCTCCTACTGTTGGTCAGGCATTTCCTGACCCTCTGAGAGGACCGATTGACATGATCAGGGTTGGCATCATCATGGGGAGCACCCGTCCCGGCCGCAACGCCGAGGCGGTGGCGCAGTGGGTCCACGAGCTGGCGGCTAAGCGCGGCGACGCCGAGTACGAGCTGGTGGACCTGAGGGACTACGCCCTGGGCAACCTGGACGAGCCGCAGCACCCCGCCGCAGGGAACTACGCGCACGAGCACACCAAGCAGTGGGCGGCGAAGATCGCATCCTTCGACGCGTTCGTCTTCGTGACGCCCGAGTACAACCACTCGATCCCGGGCTCGCTGAAGAACGCCGTCGACTTCCTGTACGCGGAGTGGACCAACAAGGCGGCCGGTTTCGTGGGTTGCGGAGTGGGCGGCGCGGTCCAGGCCGTCGGGCACCTGCGCGACGTCCTCTCCAATGTGGGCGTGGCCACTGTGCAGCAGCAGGTGGCGCTCTCGATCTTCACGGACTTCGAGAACATGACCGCGTTCAAGCCCGCCGCCGTGCACGAGGACAAGCTCGGCGTCATGCTCGACCAGGTCCTCGCCTGGGGCGGCGCCCTCCGCCCGCTGCGCGCGGCCTGACTCACGACGGACCAGGCCCTCCCCGATCCAGCCGGCCGACCCTCGCCCCGCCTCGCCACTGTTCGGGCGGCCCTCGGCGGTACGGCCGCGGTGCGGCGAGCCCGCCGACCAGCTATGGCGCACCCGCCCCCTCGCCGCCGGGGGCGGGTGCTTCGGCGTGCACTCGTTGGAGGGGGTGATCGGCGTGCTGAGGTGACGGATGGGACGAGCGCTGAGAGGCCGCCTCGGTGCTACGCCGGACACCGACGGAGATGGCGGGGTGGGGCCGCCGTCGCGGGGATGACGGCGCAGGAGCGACGGCGCCCGGGGTGACGGCGTGGGGGACGACGGCGCTGAGGGCGGCGTGGGGGTGGGGGCGGGGCGCCCGGCCACGGCCGCCGCCGACCCGGCGACGGCGATCGGAGCGCTGGGCGCGGCCCTCTCGGACGCCAACCAGGACGTGCGCAAGGCCGTCGTGCTCGCCCTCACCCCCTGGGCGTCCGACGCCGAAGCGGCCGCGGGACTGCGCGCCGCCACCGGCGATCCGGACGCCGACGTACGGGCTTACGCACGAAGAGCAGTCCATGACTTGACTCGATCTTGAAACTCATAAATCCTTAACCCTACTTGGATAGTAGGAAAGATAGGGAAAGGGGCGGTTGTGCGAGCGCTCATCCTGCTCGGGCTGGTCGGTTTCGCGGCCCAGCTCGTCGACGGAAGCCTGGGCATGGCCTACGGCGTCACGTCGACCACGCTTCTGCTGGCCATCGGCACCAATGCGGCGGCCGCCTCGGCGACCGTCCACCTCGCGGAAATCGGCACCACACTCGCCTCGGGCATCTCCCACTGGCGCTTCGGCAACGTCGACTGGAAGGTCGTCGCCAAGATCGGCATCCCGGGAGCGATCGGCGCCTTCGCCGGCGCGACGTTCCTGTCCAGCCTCTCCACCGAGGTCGCCGCCCCGGTCATGTCGCTCATCCTGCTCACGCTGGGCGTCTACATCCTCATCCGCTTCACCGCCTTCGGGCTGCCGCGCGGCAACCTGGGCAAGCCGCTGCGCAGGCGCTTCCTCGCCCCCCTCGGCCTGCTGGCCGGTTTCGTCGACGCGACCGGCGGTGGCGGCTGGGGCCCCGTCGGCACCCCCGCCATCCTGGCCAGTGGCCGCCTGGCCCCGCGCAAGGTGGTCGGCTCGGTCGACGCGAGCGAGTTTCTCGTCGCCATCGCCGCCAGCATCGGCTTCTTCGTCGGCATCGGCTCCGAGAACATCGACTTCGCCTGGGTGGCCGTGCTGCTGCTCGGCGGCGTCATCGCCGCGCCGATCGCCGCCTGGCTCGTCCGGCACATCCCGCCGCGCATCCTCGGCTCGGCCGTGGGCGGCGTCATCGTGCTGACCAACGTGCGCAGCCTGCTGCGCAGTGACTGGATCAAGGCCTCCGGCGGCGTCCAGGCGGTCGCCTACATCGTCATCGCCGTCATCTGGGTGGCCGCCATCGCCTGGTCGGTCCGCGAGTACCGCCGCGACAAGGCCAACGAGTCGGTCGAAGCGGTCGAGTCCGAGCTGCAGGTCCGTGCGGCGGCAGAGGAGGAGACGGCCTCCGCCTGAGGCCACGCGCGCAGGCTCGGCTTCCCGCGGGGGAGCCGAGCCCGACGCATTGATGCCTATGAGAATCTCTGCCCGCACCCAGTACGCCCTCGGCGCCATGCTCGCCCTGGCCGCGGCGGACGGCCCTATGCACGCGGAATGGATCGCCGCCACCCAGGAGATCCCGCGCCGCTTCTGCGACAACATCCTGCTCCAGCTCCGCAGGGCCGGCCTCATCCACAGCCAGCGCGGCCCCGACGGAGGCTACTGGCTCGCCCGCCCGGCCAAGGAGATCGCCCTGGCCGACATCATCCGCGTCACCGAAGGGGTGGAGCAGGCGACCCGGCCCTTCCCCAAGGCCGCAGCGCCGCTGGCCGTGATCTGGGCCCAGCTGCGCAGCCACGAGGACGCCCTGCTGGGCGAGATCACCCTCGCCGACATCGTGGACTCCGCCGAGCCCGCGTAGCGCTCCCAAGGCGGATATGCCCGGACGCATGGCTATTTCATGCTTTATAGGTAGGTTATATTGGTTTGCGCCGATGGCTCCCGTACAACGAAGGGCAGATCTCCCATGTCATCCTCCAGACTGCGCACCACAGCCGTGGCGAGCACCGCGATGCTCGCCGTCGTGGGGCTTCTCGGCGCCTGTGGC
This sequence comes from Nonomuraea sp. JJY05, assembly GCF_043496855.1. Classification (NCBI taxonomy): domain Bacteria; kingdom Bacillati; phylum Actinomycetota; class Actinomycetes; order Streptosporangiales; family Streptosporangiaceae; genus Nonomuraea; species Nonomuraea sp. JJY05. Next base: position 26,660 of record NZ_JBIEIS010000072.1, on the reverse strand, counting down.
GGTGGCGGAGCTGCCCAGTCGGCCAGGAGCGGCGGGCAGCCGGTCCAGGGCGGCACGCTCACCTACCTCGAGCACCAGCCCCCGACCTGCCTCTACCTGCCGGCGGCCGGGTTCTATCCCAACGGCGGCATCCTCAACCAGATCACCGACAAGCTCACCTGGCAGAACCCGAAGACGCTCGAGATCGAGCCGTGGATCGCCACCAAGTGGGAGGTCGACAAGGACGCCACCGAGTACACGTTCCACCTGCGTGACGGCGTGACGTTCAGCGACGGCAGCCCGCTGGACGCCTCCGCCGTGGCGGCCAACTACGACGTGTACGGCCTCGGCGACGAGAAGCTCAAGCTGCCCGTCGCCGAGTTCGTCAACAACTACGAGCGCAGCGAGGTCATCGACCCGTTGACCGTGCGCTTCCACTTCGACAAGCCGTCGCCCGGCTTCCTCCAGGGCACCTCGGTGATCGGGGCCGGGCTGGTGTCCAAGAAGACGATCTCGCTGCCGTACGAGCAGCAGTGCCAGCTCAAGAACATCGTCGGCTCCGGCCCCTTCACGCTGAAGAACCAGATCGTCGACAAGGAGGTGGACCTGGTCGCGCGCAAGGACTACAACTGGGCGCCGCCGTCGTCGAAGCACCAGGGCCGCGCGTACCTGGACGAAATCAAGATCATCGTGACGCCCGAGGACAACGTGCGCGTCGGCGCCCTCACCTCCGGCCAGGCCGACTTCGTCAGGTACGTCCAGGCCTACGATGAGAAGACCGTCAAGGACGCGGGCTTCCAGATCTACGCCGAGCCCACGCGAGGCGTCAACAACGGCCTCTACCTGCGGCCGCGCAACAGCATCCTGAAGGACATCAAGGTCCGCAAGGCGCTGCAGGCCGGCACGAACGCCAAGGAGGTCGTCGACACCCTCTTCACGGGCAGTTACCCGCTGGCCACCTCGGTGCTCAGCCACCTGGCGCAGGGCTACGTGGACCTGTCGAAGGACCTCGCCTACGACCCCGGCAAGGCCAACCGGCTCCTCGACGAGGCGGGCTGGGCCAGGGGCGCCGACGGCATCCGGGCCAAGGACGGCGTGCCGCTGCAGCTCGGCGTGTTCGTCTCCGGCCCGCAGCCGCTGTCGAAGCAGACACTCGAACTCGTCGGCCAGCAGTGGGCCAAGCTCGGCGTGAAGCTGGAGATCCGCCCCGCCGACGCCGGCACCCAGGCCGTGGACATCAAGAACGCCGACAAGACCGCCATCCAGCACGGCATGGTCGGGCGCGCCGACCAAGACGTGATCAAGAGCCACTTCCACAGCAAGAACCGCGACGTCATCCTGTCCGACGACACCAAGCTGGACAAGCTGCTGGAGGAGGAGTCGGCCGAGCCCGACGCCGCCAAGCGCAACGCCAAGGTCGCCGAGATCCAGCGGTACGTGCTCGACCAGGGCTACGCGATCCCGCTCTTCGAGGAGCCGCAGGTCTACGGCGGTGCGCCGTACGTCCAGGGGGTGGCCTTCGAGGCGGTCGCCAGGCCGTGGTTCTACTCGGTGTGGAAGTCGCAGCAGTGACCAGGTACCTGCTCGGCCGGGTCGGGCAGGCGGCGCTCGTGCTCTGGATCGCCTTCACGGCGAGCTACGTGCTGCTGCAGCTGCTGCCCGGCGACTCGATCCTGATCAAGTTCCAGAACCCCGAGCTGGGCCTGTCTCCGCAGCAGATCGCCGAGATCCGGGCCTATTACGGCGCCGGCGACCCGCCGCTCCTCGACTACCTGAACACCCTGCTCGGCTTCCTGCGCGGCTCGTTCGGCTACTCGATCGACACCGGCACGCCGGTCGTCGAGCGGCTGGGCGAGGCGCTGCCGGAGACGGCGAAGCTGGCCTCGGCCGCGTTCGCGCTGGCGGTGCTGATCGCCGTGCTGATCGCGTTCGCGGCCGGCTACAGCAGGGCCTCCTGGCTCAGGAACGCGCTGCTGTCGGTGCCGTCGTTGTTCGTGTCGGTCCCGGCGTTCTGGCTGGGCATCCTGCTCATCCAGGTGTTCTCGTTCCGGCTCAAGCTGGTGCCCGTCATCGGCGGCGGGCCGGTTCAGCAGCTCGTCCTGCCGGTGCTCACGCTGGCCGTGCCCATCTCCGCGCCGATCGCCCAGGTGCTGGCGCGCAGCATGGACCAGGTCTCCACGCAGGCGTTCGTGCCCGTGGTGGCGGCCAAGGGGGCCTCGCGGTGGTGGATCCTGTGGCGGCACGTGGCCCGCAACGCCGTGCTGCCGACCCTGACCGTGGCGGGACTGACGCTGGGCGAGCTGATCGCCGGGTCGGTCGTGACCGAGACGGTCTTCGGGCGCGGCGGCATTGGGCGGCTGACCGAGCAGGCGGTCAACGCGCAGGACACGCCGGTGATGCTGGCGGTCGTGGTGCTCGCGGCGGCCGTGTTCGTGCTGGTCAACCTGGTGGTGGACGTGCTGTTCCCGGTGCTCGACCCACGGCTCGAGGCGGCCTCGTGAAGCGCGGGGGACGGCCGGCGCTCGCGTGGGCGGTGATCGGCCTGGCCGTGCTCTGGGCGGTCCTGCCGGGTCTGTTCACCGGGTACGACCCGATCGCGGGTGTCCCGGCCGAGAAGCTGCAGGCGCCGAGCGCGTACCACCTGTTCGGCACCGACGCGGTGGGACGCGACCTGTTCGCGCGGGTGGTGCACGGGTCCGTGCACTCGCTGTCGGGCGCGTTCGTGGCCGTGGCGGTGGGCCTGGTGCTGGGCACGCTGCTCGGGCTGCTGGCCGGATCCGTCGGCGGGGTGCTGGACGAGGCCGTCATGCGGATCGTGGACGTGCTGCTGTCGGTGCCCGGCCTGCTCCTGGCCCTGACCGTGATCATCCTGCTCGGCCCCGGCACCGTGAACGTGGCCATCGCGGTGGGCGTGGGCTCGGTCGCGGCCTTCGCCAGGCTGTCGCGCTCGGAGGTGGTCCGGGTGCGGCGCACCGACTACGTCGAGGCCGCGTTCGGCAGCGGCGGCCGGTTCCTGGCCGTGCTGTGGCGGCACGTGCTGCCCAACTCGCTCGGCCCGGTCATCGCGCTCGCGGCGCTGCAGTTCGGGATGGCCATCCTGGCGATCTCGACGCTCGGCTTCCTCGGGTACGGCGCCGAGCCGCCCACGCCCGAGTGGGGCCTGCTCATCTCGGAGGGGCGCAACTACCTGGCCACGTCGTGGTGGCTGACCACCCTGCCCGGCGCCGTCGTGGTCACGGTGGTGCTCGCCGCCGGCCGCATCAGCCGTTCGATCGGGAGGCACGAGTGAGCCTGCTGGAGGTCCGCGACCTGGCCGTCTCCTACGACGGCAGGCGCGCGGTCGAGGAGGTCTCCTTCACCGTGGAGCCCGGCGAGGTCGTCGCCGTCGTCGGAGAGTCCGGATCGGGCAAGTCCACCACCGCGCACGCCGTCATCGGCCTGCTCCCCTCCAACGGCGCCGTGGACGCGGGCCGGATCCTGCTCGGCGACGCCGACCTGGCGTCCTGGTCGTCCAAGCGCATGGAGTCGGTGCGCGGCGCGCAGATCGGCCTGATCCCCCAGGACCCGTCCAGCTCGCTGGACCCGGTCAAGACCGTCGGAGCGCAGATCGCCGAGGTGCTGCGCATCCACAAGCGCGGCGACCGCCGGGCCATCCGGAGCCGGGTCGTCGACCTGCTGGCCCGTGTGGGCCTGCCGGACCCCGAGGCGCGGGCCCGCCAGTACCCGCACGAGCTGTCCGGCGGCATGCGCCAGCGCGTGCTCATCGCCATCGCGATCGCGCTCGAACCCCGCCTGATCATCGCCGACGAGCCCACCAGCGCCCTGGACGTCACCGTGCAGCGGCGCATCCTGGACCTCATCGACGACCTGCGCGCGGAGTCCGGCACCGCGCTGCTGCTGGTGACCCACGACCTGGGCGTGGCCGCCGCCCGCTCCGACCGGCTGGTCGTCATGAAGGGCGGCCGGATCGAGGAACAGGGCAGGACGGCGGAGGTGCTGGCGGCCCCGGCCGCCGACTACACCAAGCGCCTGCTGAACGACGCCCCGTCGCTGTCGGCGTCCCCGTTCCGCGACCCCCCTCCCGGGAGCGAGCCCGCGATCGTGGTGCGCGACCTGGTCAAAAAGTTCAAGGGGTTCAGGGCGGTGGACGGGGTCTCGTTCGAGGTGGCCCGCGGCACCACGCACGCGCTCGTGGGCGAGTCCGGCTCCGGCAAGACGACCACGGCCCGGATGGTGGTGCGGTTCGCCGCGCCCACCTCGGGAACGGTGACCATCGCCGGGGCCGGGGAGGGTCGCGGGTTCCGCCGGCACGTGCAGCTCGTCCACCAGAACCCGTACGGATCGCTGGACCCCCGGCAGTCGATCGGCGACATCGTGGAGGAGCCGTTGCGCAACTTCCGGCTGGGGGACCGGGCCGAGCGGCGGGCCCGCGTGCTCGACCTGCTGGACCGGGTCGCGCTGCCGCGGGACGTGCTCACCCGCAGGCCGCGCGAGCTGTCCGGCGGCCAGCGGCAGCGGGTGGCCATCGCCCGCGCGCTGGCGGCCGGGCCCGAGGTCGTCGTGCTCGACGAGGCCGTCTCCGCCCTCGACGTCACCGTGCAGGCGCAGATCCTCGACCTGCTCGAACAGCTCCAGCGCGACCTGGGGCTGACCTACCTCTTCATCTCGCACGACCTGGCGGTGGTGCGGCAGATCTCGCACACCGTCTCCGTCATGAACAAGGGAAGAATCGTGGAATCAGGAACGACCCGGCGGGTCTTCACCGACCCCCGGCACGAATACACCCGCGAGCTGCTGGCCGCCATCCCGGAGCCCGCGATATGAGGCTCGGCTTCTTCACCCGGCTGCTGGACGACGTGCCCGCGGGCGAGCGCTACCGGCTGGCCACCGAGCAGATCGCCCACGCCGAGGCGTACGGGTTCGACACGGCCTGGGTCGCGCAGCACCACTTCGACGGCGCGGAGGGCGGCCTGCCGGCGCCGCTGGTGTTCCTTGCCCACGTGGCCGCCCGGACCAGCCGTATCAGGCTCGGCACCGGGATCATCACGCTCCCGCTGGAGCAGCCGGTGCGAGTGGCCGAGGACACCGCCGTGCTCGACCTGCTCACCGGCGGACGGCTGGAGGTCGGCGTGGGCAGCGGCGGGACGCCCGCGTCGTTCGCGCCGTTCGGGCACGACAGCGGGGAGCGCTCGGCCGTCTACGCCGAGCACCTGACGGTGCTGCTCAACGCCTGGTCCGGGGGCGACCTCGGCGGCGGCAACCGGCTCTACCCGCCCGCGCCGAGGCTGCTGGAGGCGGTCTGGCAGGCGACGTTCTCGGTCGGCGGCGGCGTACGCGCCGGGCGGGCGGGCCACGGGCTCATGCTGTCGCGCACGCAGCCCCGCCCGGCCGACGACCCGCAGGCCACGCTGGCCCAGATCCAGCGGCCCATCGCGGACGCCTACCTCGAACACCTGCCGCCCGGCGCGGCGCCGCGGATCATGGCCTCCCGGACCGCGTTCGTGGCCGACAGCCGGACCGAGGCGCTGCGCTACGCCGAGCTCGGGCTCGGGCGGGGGCGGCTGCCGTTCGAGCTGCCGGACAGCGACCTCGACCGGCGCATCGCCGCGTTCGACGTGCACGTGGGCACGCCGCAGGACGTCATCGAGAGCCTCAAGGCCGACCCAACCCTCGAACGGGTCACCGACCTGGTCCTCCAGGTGCACTCGGTGGACCCGCCGCACCCGCTCATCCTCCGCTCGATCGAGCTGCTGGCGACCGAGGTCGCGCCCGCGCTCGGCTGGGTTCCCTCCACAGAATTGAGCTCCACATGATCGCTGACGTCATCGACCACCTGGCGGGCATCCAGCCCGGCTCGCCGCTCGACTGGTTGCGCGGCCGCCGGCCCGCCGCCCGCGAGCACGCCCAGCGCAGCTACGACGCGCTGTTCAGCCCCGAGACGGAGGAGGAGATCACGCTCGTCGAGCGGGACGCGGTCGCCGCCTTCGTGGCCGGGCTGCACGACGATCCCGGCATCGCGCGCTTCTACGCCGACCGGCTGGCCGAGCTGTCACCCGGACTGCTCGCGGCCGTCGAGTCGGAGGTCTCGGCCGGGGCCACGACCGGGCCGTACGGGGTCTACCCGGGGGAGGGGCCGCTGTCGGTGGAGAGCGACGAAGGGCTGCGCTACCGGGCGCGCCGCCCGGGCGACCTGGGCGTCCGGCTCGCCGCCGCGTTCGAGCACGCCCACCTGCTCGTGTTCCGCCCCAGGGAGGCCGGCCGGGAGTCCCTGGACGCGCTGGCCCGGGCGGGCTGGAGCGCCACGGGCGTCGTGACGCTGTCGCAGCTCGTCGCCTTCCTCACCTTCCAGATCCGCGTGGTGGCCGGGCTGCGTCACCTGCAGAACGGAGCGACCTCATGACCCGACTGGCGTTCACGCGGGAGCAGCTCGGGTGGCAGCCCTGGCTGGCGCCACTGGAGACGGACGAGCTGACCGACGAGCACTACGAGGCGCTGGTCGACAAGGCCCGCGCGAAGTCGCCGTACTTCCTGCTCCTGGCCAGGGACCCGGCGATCCTGCAGGCCAGGACGAAGACCGACAACGACATCTTCTACAACGCCGACGGCGGGCTGCCGCGGGCCGGGCGTGAGCTGGCCGCGACGGCGACCTCGCGCCGCAACGGGTGCGTGTTCTGCGCCTCGGTGCACGCCCGCTTCGCCGCCCACTACTCCAAGCGGGCCGACGACGTGCAGCGGCTGCTCGACGAGGGGGTCGGCGCGCCCCAGGACGGGGAGTGGCAGGCGATCATCGACGCCTCGGTGGCCCTGGCCGCCACCCCGGCCGAGTTCGGCGCGAACCACATCGAGGCGCTGCGCGCGGCCGGGCTCGACGACCTGGCGATCAGCGACGTCGTCCACGCGGCCGCGTTCTTCAACTGGGCCAACCGCCTCATGCTCTCGCTCGGCGAGCCCGTCGAGGAGCCGGCGTCATGACGGCGGAGCTCGACCACCTCGTCTACGCGGTGCCCGACCTGGCCGCGGGTGTCATCGCGTTCGCCGAGGCCACCGGGGTGACCCCGGCGGCGGGCGGCAGCCACCCGGGCGGCACCGCCAACTACCTGATCGGCCTGGGCCCGGCCGCTTACCTGGAGATCATCGGCCCGGACCCGGCGGCGGCGGGCGCGCGGCCACGCGCGTTCGGCCTGGAGAACCTCACCGCGCCCCGGCTCGCCGGGTGGGCGGTGCGGCCCGACGACATCGACGAGACGGTACGGCGGGCCCGCGCGCTCGGCGTCGACCCCGGCGAGGTCCAGCCCCTCTCGCGCCGCACGCCCGCGGGGACGCTGCTGGAGTGGCGCCTGACCAGATGGGCCGACCCGGCGGCGGTCAACCCGGTGCCGTTCCTCATCGACTGGGGCCGGACCGCGCACCCGGCCGCCTCCGGGCTGCCACAACTGGGCCTAACCTCCTTCACCGCCACCCACCCCGACCCCGACGCGCTGCGCCGCGAGCTGGCCGCGATCGACGCGGAGCTGGAGATCTCGGAAGGGCCGGAAGCGGCGTTGCGGGCGGTGCTGGACACCCCCCGCGGCTCCGTGACCCTGATCTGACGATCACCCGTGCCCGTCCCCGCGCGGACGGGCACGGGTGTCCCACGGCTCAGGGCGCCTTGACGGCCTCGGAGCCGACGAGGGTGACCAGGACGCGCGAGGGGTCGCTCCCGGTGAGGGGGACGGCGAAGACCGCCGTCCGCTCGCGGGCCCCGAAGACGACGAACCGCAGGCCGTCCTCGTCCCAGGTGTCCTGGACGTCGGAGCTGATCTGCGCGGACGCCGAGCAGTAGGCGGGGCTGCGGTAGAGCAGGTGCAGCGAGGCGCCCAGCGGGACGTGCTCCGGCGGCGGCACGGCGAGCGGGCCGCGCAGCCGTACGCGCAGGCGCCGCAAGGGGGTCAGCCAGTAGCGGTCCAGCTCCGCAGAAAGGGCCATCAGGGCCACGGCCTCCGCCAGGCCGAGCGCCACCAGCGGCGGGCCCGGGTCCGCCGGGACGGCCAGCAGGCTCGCGGCCAGCAGGAGCCCGGCGCGGGCGAAGGCCCGTACGTCCACCGGCTTGGAGTGGGCGCCGAGGCAGCCGCACGACGCGGTGGGTGCGGCCACGTACGAATAGGTGAGGTACGCCAGGAACCCGGCGGAGAGCAGCGCGGCGAGCAGCGCAGTGACCGGGCCCTGCCACGGCGAGACGGGCGGCAGCAGCAGGACGGCGGCGACGGCGAGCTCGGCCACTCCGACGACCCGGAGCGCCGGGACCGCGCGCGTCGCGCCGACCAGTCGGGCCAGGGCGGTCTGCCCGGCCCGCACCCGCATCCGCCGGCTGAACAGCTTCATCAGGCCCGCCCAGGCGAGGAACAGGGCGATCACGTACGGCTGCGTCGCGGCGATCCCGTGCATGCCAAGGCTCCTTGCTAGTGCGGGGAGAAGACGGTGGCGATGTCGACCTCGTTCGTGTCAGGCCGCCAGGCGCCGAGGATCTGCACGTGCTGGGCGACCTTCAGCATCGACAGGTCCGCGGTGGCCGGCGCCTCGGAGTGGATCGCGACCGACTTGCCGGCCACGACGTGGCACAGCACCTCTTTGCCGTTGTGGTCGAGGTGGATGGTCTGGTCGGTGATGTTCTTGATGTGGCCCTTGATGTTGACGATGTTGAGCCAGACCGACTCGGCGGCGAGGGTGCCGTCCGGCATCCGCACGCCGCGGGCGTAGAGGCCGTCGCCGGGCTTGGCCGCGTCGAACGCCACGGGGCCGAGCTTCCACAGGCTCGTGCCGTCCACGACCCTGATGTTGTGGATGACCATGTTCGAGCCGAGGACGAGCAGGGTGTTGTCCTTGATCGAACGGATCCTGCCCTCGGCGAAGTTGGGGTCGGGGGCGCCCGGCTCGACGTCGGGTGCCGAGTTGGCAAAGGCCGCCTCGGGTCCGAGCGAGCCCATCGCGGTCGCGGCCACGACCGTGGCGCCGCCGCCGAGCAGGGCGGACTTGAGCATGTCTCTTCTGCTGGTCATCGTCGCCCCCTCACGCCGCGTCGATCGAGCAGGGACGCAGGCCGGTGGAGAGACTGGCGATCTTGCTGTACGCCGCGGGCGTGAGGTCGATGATCCGGTCGGTGGCGCAGGTCGCGCCGCAGCAGCTGCGCTCGCCGCAGAACAGGTCGGTCTGCGGGCCGCAGTCGGCGATGGAGGTGACGACGCTGACGCCGCTGCACAGGTTGGTGGTGCGGTGCTGGAAACCGCAGGTGCGCCGGGAGAGGTTGAAGCCGCAGGTGTCGGGGTGGGTGATGGCCCAGCAGGCGTCGGAGGTGTTGGGCCAGGCGTGCTGCAGGCTGCCGGAGTTGCAGGTGCCGCAGGCGCCCTTGCCTGTGGTGCTGCACGGTCCCCAGGCTGTGCCGCAGCAGAACCAGGACACCTCTCCTTGGACGGCGGCGTTCAAGTCGATGGGGGTCTCGGGGGGCTGGGTGCGCGCCATGCGCGACCTCCTCGGGTGAGCTCTGGACGGTCTCGGTGGGGGATCCTGAAACTTTCCGACTCGATCTATGAGTACCATGTAAGGATTTTTCGTCAATGCCCCTATTTTTTGGCCTTTATCCGACCATGGGGTCATCCCATGATCTACTGATGGGCATGATGACGACGGGCGTGGCGCAGGTGGACGGAATCCGGTTGCACTACACGCGGGCCGGCGAGGGGCCCTTGGTGGTGCTGCTGCACGGCTGGCCGCAGACCGGCCACTGCTGGCGGCACGTCATCGAGCCGCTGGCGGCCGAGTTCACGGTGGTGGCCCCCGACCTGCGGGGATACGGGCTGAGCGACAAGCCGGTCGGCGGCTACGACAAGCGGCGGATGGCCGCGGACATGGCGGAGCTGGTGGACGCGCTCGGGTTCGGGCGGGCCGCGGTCGTCGGGCACGATCGCGGCGCCAGGGTGGCCCACCGCTGGGGGCTCGACCGTCCCGAGCAGGTGAGCAAGGTGGCGGTGCTGGACATCGTCCCGACACGCGAGATGTTCCGCCGGCTGGACGCGTCCGTGGCCGCGGGCTACTGGCACTGGCTCTTCCATCTGCAGCCCGACCTGCCCGAACGCCTGGTGGGGCACGACGTCCGGGGCTATCTGGAGTACTTCTTCGAGCGCTGGACGTACAACCGGCACGGCCTGCCCGCCGAGGCGGTCGACGTCTACGTCCAGGCGTTCGGCCGTCCGGGGGCCCTGCGCGCCGGGTTCGACGACTACCGGGCGCACGAGCGCGACCTCGCGCTCGACGACGAGGACGCCGCCGCGGGGCGCCGCCTGACCATGCCGGTGCTGGCCCTGTGGGGGTCGATGGGGCTGCCGGCGCGGTTGCCGTCGGAGGAGATCTGGCGGGACTACGCGGACGACGTCACCGCCGCCGAGATCCCCGAGTGCGGGCACTTCATCGCCGAGGAGCGCCCGGAGGCCCTGCTCGCTCACCTGCGGGAGTTCCTGCGCCGCTGACCGCGGTGCGTGCCGAGCGTGGCGTTCGTGATCGTGATGGGTTAGGTTAGCCTCACCTAATGGTTGCGGCGGGAGGCTGGCGCTGGTGGAGCCCTATCGCATGTTCGACGTGCGTGTGGCCAGGTTGGAACGGTTGAGCCCGTCGTTCCTCCGGGTCACCTTCACAGGGGAGGACCTGGGCATATTCGCCGACAACGGCTACGACCAGCGGATCAAGCTCATCCTCCCCCTCCCCGGCTACGGCCTCGCCCACCTGCCCACCGGCTCCGACTGGTTCCCCCGGTGGCGCGAGCTGGACGACGACAAGCGCAACCCCATGCGCACGTACACGGCCCGGCTGGTCAGGCAGGCCGAGCGCGAGGTGGACGTCGACGTGGTGATGCACCCCGGCGGCGACGGCCCGGTCTAGCGGTGGGCGCGGTGGTCGTGGCGCTGCTGACGTACCTGCTGGCCTGGCGGCGCGGGGCCAGCGGCTACCGGATCGTGCTGGTCGGGGTGGGCGTGTCGTGGATGTGCACGAGCGCCACCGAATACCTCATGGTCACCACGGGGAACTTCCAGGCGCAGCAGGCGCTGGGCTGGCTGTTCGGCAACCTGAACGGGCGCGACTGGGGACACGTGGCGCCGCTCGCGCTCGCCCTGGCCGTCCTCGTGCCCGCCGCGCTCCTCCTCGGCCGCTGGACGCGGGCGCTGCAGCTCGGTGACGAGGTGGCCGTCGTGCTCGGGGCCCCGGTCCAGGCGGCGCGGCTGACGCTGCTGCTGACCGGGGTGGCGCTGGTCGCGTCCGGCACCGCGGCGGCCGGTCCCGTCGCGTTCGTGGCGCTGGCCGCGCCGCAGATCGCGCAGCGGCTGGCCCGCACCGCCTGGCCGCCGCCGCTGGCCGCCGGGCTCGCCGGGGCGTTCGTCGTGCTGGCCGCCGACGTCGTCGCGCGGCTGCTGATCCCGGACGTGGAGCTGCCGGTCGGCGTGGTCACCGGCGTGCTGGGAGCGCCCCTGCTGCTGTGGCTCCTGGCCCGCGCCCGCCGCCGCTAGATCGCTACCGCACCGGGGTTAGCAGTAGGTGTCCATCAAGACACTCTACGGATTGTGTCAGCCTGACTACGTTCAGTGGTGAATGCCTCACGGGCATCGGCTGTCACAGGCGAGCGATTGCGAGGGAACATGTCGACGGAGCCCCGGTTGAGCCTGGACACCCGGGCCGCGCGCAACCTGGCCACCACCACCAAGACACGCCCGCAGATGCAGGCCATCACCTCCCGCTGGCTCCTGCGCAGGCTGCCGTGGGTCGACGTGCGCGGAGGCACATACCGGGTCAACCGCCGGCTGACGCACCACCTCGGGCGCGGCCGGGTGAGCGTGGTGCTCAACGGGGCCGACGACGTGCTCATCGTCCCGCAGACGCTCCAGGAGCTGCCCTTGCTGCGCGGTTTCGACGACCTCGACGCGCTGGCGGCGATCGCCTCGACCTTCGCGCCGCGGGAGTTCCAGGCGGGGGAGGTCATCGCCGAGGCCGGCACGCCGGTCACCGACACGTACGTGATCGCCCATGGCCGGCTCGAACGGCTGGCCTCAGGCAAGTACGGCGACGCGCAGGTCCTCGGCGTCCTCACCGACGGGGCGCACCTGGGCGACGACGCGCTCGTGCAGGAGGGGCCCCGGTGGCCGTTCACGGTCAGGGCCGCCACCTCCGGCACGATCATGGTGGCGCCGCGACACGAGATCCAGCAGCTGCTCGGCGGCATCCCCACCCTGCGCGAGCACGTCGTCAGCTATCTGGAGGAGACGCGCAAGCCGGTCAACCGCCGCGGCGAGGCGGCCGTCGCGCTCGCGTCGGGGCACGTGGGCGAGCCGGTCATCGACGGCACGTTCGTCGACTACGACATCCGGCCCCGCGAGTACGAGCTCAGCGTCACCCAGACCATCCTGCGGGTCCACACGCGCGTGGCCGACCTCTTCAACGACCCCATGAGCCAGCTCGAACAGCAGCTGCGCCTGACGGTCCACGAGATCCGCGAGCGCCAGGAGTGGGAGCTGGTCAACAACCGCGAGTTCGGCCTGCTGCACAACACCGAGTACGACCAGCGGATCAGCACCTGGTCGGGCCCGCCGACCCCTGACGACCTGGACGACCTGATCAGCATGCGCCGCAAGACCAAGCTGCTGCTCGCCCACCCCAAGGCGATCGCCGCGTTCTTCAGGGAGTGCAACAAGCGCGGGCTGGTGCCGGGCAGCGCGGACGTGGACGGCCACGAGATCCCGGCCTGGCGCGGCATCCCGATCTTCCCCTGCGGCAAGATCCCGATCTCCGACCACCAGACCACCTCCATCCTGGCCCTGCGCACGGGGGAGGAGGACCAGGGCGTCGTCGGCCTCTACCAGACCGGCCTCCCGGAGGAGCACGAGCCGGGGCTCAACGCCCGCTTCATGGGCATCAACTCCCAGGCCGTGATGTCGTACCTGGTCAGCGCCTACTACTCGGCGGCGATCCTGGTGCCCGACGCCATCGGCATCCTCGAGAACGTCGACCTCGCGACGCCGCGTTCCTGACCGCCCGACTCCGGCCCGACTCCAGGAAGGGGCGCGTCATGCCCGAGATCGCAGCAGGTCCCACCGGTCTGGGCACCTCCGCGCTGCGCCTGCCGCTCTTCGACCGCCATCCCGTGCCACGGCCTGACGGAAGGGACGGGCACCAGCCGCCCAGGCCCGCTCCGATGGATCCCGCGCAGGCGGCGCGCGGCGCCGCGTACCGCCACGCTCTCGCCCCGCTGTCCTACCGGGAACGGCAGTGGGGCGACGGGTCCTATCCGCCGCTCTACTGCCCCGAGCTCGTCCGGAACGACCAGGAGCTGGCCGACGAGGTGGACCGGCGGCTGGTGGCGTGGGCGGAGCGGATCGGCCTGCACGAGGGGCGCATGGAGGAGTTCGGCGCGACCGGCTACGGGCGGCTGGCCATGCTCACCCACCCCGACGCCGACGACCCCGACATGCTGCTGATCGCGGCGCAGACGAACGCCGCCTGGTGGGCGGCCGACGACTACTACGCCGACGAGACCGAGCTGGGCGCGACGCCGACCGAGCTGCCGCCGCGGCTCGCCCTCGTGACCTCGGCCATGGACCCGCCTCCGCCCGCGGGCGACTACACGCGCCAGCTGGAGGAGGCCATCGAGGCCGACCCCGTCCTGGTCTCCCTGAGGGCGTCCGTCAGCCACATCACCCGTCACGCCACCCCGTCGCAGGTCATGCGGATCTGCAACATCACCTCCCAGATGTACGTGAGCTGGGCCGCCTACGCCGCCTGGCGCTACCTGGAGACGCCGCCGCCCGTGTGGCGCTACCTCGCGGCCCGGCAGCACGACAGCTTCTACACGTCCATGACGCTCATCGACATCGTGGGCGCGTACGAACTGCCCGCCGATCTCTTCGCCGACAGGAGGTTCCACACTGCGCTCATGCAGGCGGGCACCGCCAGCGTGCTCGTCAACGACCTGCACTCCGTCGCCAAGGAGGCGGCCGACGAACTCCCCGACTCCAACGTGATCCTGCTGATCGCCGCGGAGGAGGGCTGCCCCATCCGTGAGGCGACCGAACGCGCCGTGTCCATGCACAACGACTTCGTCAGAGGTTTCGAAGCCAGCCGGCAAGCGCTCGACGCCATACCGTCCGTCGAGCTGAAGCGGTTCCTGCGCGGGGCGCAGGGCTGGATGGCCGGCTGCGTCGAATGGCACGACACCACCAGCCGCTACAAGTCCTAGGGAAAGGAGTACTGCCGATGACGGCCAGTCCCGTACTCAGCACCTACTACCAGCACTCCGTCGCCGACTACTGGAACACCGAGAAAAACCCGGTCAACTTGCGCCTGGGTGAGGTCGACGGGATCTACCACCACCACTATGGCGTCGGCGAGGTGGACTGGTCGGTCCTTGAAGGCCCGGAGGACACCCGCGACAAACGCATCGTCGAGGAGCTCCACCGGCTGGAGCACGCGCAGGCCGACCTCCTCATCGGCCAGCTCGGCCCCCTGCGCCCCGAGCACCGGGTCATGGACGCCGGCTGCGGCCGCGGTGGCTCCAGCTTCCTGGCCAACCTCAGGTACGGTTGCGAGGTCGACGGCGTGTCCATTTCGGAGTCCCAGGTGGCCTTCGCCAACGAACAGGCTGAGAAGCGCGGTGTGTCCGACAAGGTGCGCTTCCATTTCCGCAACATGCTCGATACCGGCTTCGAGCCTGGATCGTTCCAAGCGATCTGGAACAACGAGAGCACGATGTACGTCGAGCTGTCGCTGCTGTTCGCCGCGCACGCCCGCCTCCTGAGCCGGGGCGGCCGGTACGTGTGCATCACCGGCTGCTACAACGACGCCTACGGCCTGCCCTCGCGTGCCGTCAGCCTGATCAACGCCCACTACATCTGCGACATCCACCCCCGCAGCACCTACTTCAAGGAAATGGCGGCCAACCGCCTCGTCCCCATCGACGTCATCGACCTCACCGCCGCGACCATCCCCTATTGGGAGCTGCGCGCCAAGACCAACCTCGCGACGGGGATCGAGCAGGCGTTCCTCGACGCGTACAAGGACGGCAGCTTCCAGTACCTGCTCATCGCCGCCGATCGCGTCTGACGGCGGTAGTTCCCCCTCCATTCAACAAATCCACCGCCAGGTCCGTCTGAGGGGAGACAGATCACGGAAAGGCGATGGTAAGTGGAAGACGACCCCCGGTTCGCGGAGTTCGTCGCCGAACGCGCCAACGCGCTGCTGCGCTACGGCTACGCCCTGAGCGGCAATCCGCACGACGCGGCGGATCTTACGCAGGAGGCGCTGGTCAGGCTGCACCGGGCGTGGGCGCGCGTGCGAAGGAAGGAGGACCCGGAGCGCTACACCAAGGCGATCATGGCCAGGCTGCACATCAGCGCCTGGCGGCGCCGCCGCCGCGAGCAGCTCGCCTGGGCCCTCCCGGAGACGCCGATCGAGGACGTGCTGCCCTCCGACGCCGACCAGGAGCTCTGGCAGGCGCTCGAAGGGCTGCCACGCAAGCAGCGTGCCGTCCTCGTCCTGCGCTTCTACGAGCAGCTCCACGACGCCGAGATCGCCGGCGTGCTCGGCATCTCCCAGGGGACCGTGCGCAGCCACGCGTCGCTCGGCCTGGCCAAGCTCCGTTCCGCGATCGCCCACCGTACGCCTGCGAGGAGGAGCAGCCCGTGAGCACGGACCTGGAAGACGACCTGAGCCGGGTTCTCGGCCGCGCCGCCGAGGGGGCCCCGCAGGCCCCGACCGGCTTCCCCGGCCGGATCGTGGCCCGCTCCCGCCGTCGCAGGGCGCGGACGTGGACGCAGGCGCTGGTGGCGGCGGTCGCCATGGTGATCGTCGGCGTGACGGTACGCGGCACCGGCGGGGCGCAGCCGGCGCAGACCAAGCTGCCCGACCCTGTCGAGGCAGTCTGGCCCGACGCGGTCTGGAAGATCCCCAAGCAGCTCCCGAACCTCCCCGATTTCCGCCCGGTGACCTTCATCGACGACCGCACGGTGCTCCTGTGGACGCCGAAGAGCGACTGGCGGACCGACGCCGTCCACGCCTACGATCTCGGCACCGGCCGGACCCGCAAGATCGCGGACATCCCTTCCACGCAGCAGGTGCACGCCTCCTACTACACGGTCGGCGCGGGCCGGATCGTCTGGGAGACGATCGACGAGAAGGAGCACACACGGTTCTGGTCGGTGCCGGTCTCCGGCGGGAAGGCCGCCGCGATCGACACCGGCGGCCCGGTCAAGGGGCGCGGTGAGGGGCTGACCGTGGTCGGCGACCGGGTGGCGTTCTCACTCGTCGAAGGCGGAGTCTTCACGTTCCCTTTGAGGGGCGGGCGCGTGACCCCCGTCGCGGGTGCGGAACGGCACCACATCCTGCGCTGGCCGTGGGTGGGCACCCCGAGTGAGTACACGCAGTCCCGTGAGCCCAGCTTCCGGGAGCTGCTCAACGCCGAGACCGGGCAGGCGAGCAGGGCGGTCGTCCGGCCGGGGGAGAGCTACGTCAGGTGCGGCGTGACGACCTGCGTCGGGATGAGGCCCGACGACACGCGCTTCTACCGGCTGCGCGACGGCTCGGGGGAACGGGATCTGCCCGGCTCCCCGGTGCTCGGGCTGGGCGACGACCGGTTCATGGCGGCCGATCCGCCCGGTCCCGCGGCCGGTCAGGTGCTGCTGGATCTGGCCACCGGCAAGCAGGGCGACCTGGGCCTGCGGCCCGACGAGGGCCGGATGAGCGGGGTCGAGCCGGGGATCCTCCATGGCGGCCTGGTGTCCTACGAGCTCAACGACCAGTACGTGCTCATCGACCTCGCCAGGATCCGCTGATCTCCGCCTGAGGCGAGGGCGAGACAGGTCTCGCCCTCGCGGCTACTTCCCGCCGGCCTTCCCGGGCAGGATCAGGTCGGTCTTGCGCCCGGAGGAATAGTCGGCCACGCGCCGGGCCTTCCCGGTTTCGATGTCGACCGCGTAGGTGCCGGCCTTCTTGCCCTCGCTGAGGATCAGGACCTCGGACGGGCTCTGCCAGATGGAGGCGCCGTGGAAGCCGCCGTCCTTCGGCAGGCCGCGGATCGGCACCTTCCGCACGATCCGCCCGGTCTTGGCGTCGAGGACCGTGAGCGTCTGCCTTTTGTTCCTGTAGTCGTTGTGGTCGTTGGCGACCAGCGTGCGGCCGTCCGGAGCGATCTCACTGAAGTCGATGAACGTTCCGTCGAAGTGCACCGGCTTGCCTCCGCCGGTGACGGGCATCAGCCACATGTCGGTCCTGCCGTAGCGGACCAGCTCGGCGATGCCGCCCTTGATGCTGATGACCTCGAACTTGGCGGGTATCGGCACCGACTTGCCGGCGCGCACGTCGATCAGCAGCCCGGTGTCCTTGCTCCCCACGCGCGGGTCGAAGCCCACGTAACGGCCGTCGTCGGAGACGACGAGCTGGTTGCCGACCTGGACCCGCTCCTCCTTCACCTTGACGGGGGAGGTCATCACGGCGCCGGTCACCAGGTCGCGGACCACGTGGGCCTGGGCCTCGCGGCTGTAGTAGGCCAGCATGCGACCGTCCCGGCTGATCGTGATGGGGACGCGATCGCCCTTGCGGGTGACGGTCAGCGCCTGCGGCACCCGGTACGTCGTGCCGGCGCGGGTGACCACCCGCCATTCCTGGACGCGGCAGTTGATGACCTGATTGTCCTCGGACACGTCGCAGGGCGTCTTGTACGCGTACCCGAGCGCCCCCACCTTGCCGTCGGGAAGGTCGGCCACCGCGTCCGCTCTTTGCGGGGCGGCCGGGTAGGCGCCACGGGGCCAGACCACCGTCGCGACCGCCGCCGAGGCCACCAGCGCCGCGACCGTCGCCACGGTGGTCGCCGCCATCGTGACGCGCTGCCTGCGCCGGTGGCCGGCGATGGCCACGTCGGCCAGGCTCACCATCGGCGCTTCCTCCGCGAGACCGCTCAGCGCCTCGCGCAGCCTGGTCATCGAACTACCTCCTGCAGGTACGGGTCGTCCGCCAGCTCGGGCGCGAGCGCGCGCAGGCGGGCAAGGGCATGATGGGTCTGGCTCTTGACGGTGCCGATCGAGCAGCCGAGCGCTTCGGCCGTCTGCGCCTCGGTGAGGTCCTCCCAGTAGCGCAGCACGATCACCGCCCGCTGCTTGCGGGTCAGCTTGGCCAGCGCCTGGCGCAGGACGATCCGGTCGAGCGTGGCGTTGTCATGCGAGGCGGCCCGCTCGGGCGGCGCGGCGCTCAGCACCTCGGGCCGGGGACGGCGCCGCCAGGCCAGGTACTGGTTGACCAGGGCCTTGCGCGTGTATGCCGCGGGATTGCCCTCCTTGGCCAGTTTGGGCCAGTGCTTAACGATCTTGGTCAAGACGCTCTGCAGCAGGTCCTCGGCGAGGTGGGCGTCCCCCACGAGCAGGTACGCGGTCCGCATCAGCGCTTGCTGGCGGGCCAGCACGAACTCGCGGAAGCCGTCGTGACGATCCAATGTGCTCTCCTCTCGCCCCTTACCAATGCGGCCCATGGGACGAAAGGTTGCACATCCGGTCTCTGTTTTTCACAGGGTGAGGGGGCCCCGCTCTGGGACCCCCTCGCATCTGATAGATCGCGTTTACGCGGGTGCGTATACGCGGTGGACGAACTCGGCGAGCTTGTTGTCCGGCAGCTCCTTCGCCAGATCGGCCTCGGAGACCATGCCCACGATCCGGTGGTTCTCGATCACGGGTAGCCGCTTAATCTGGTGCTGCGTCATCTTCTGCAGCGCCTCCTCGACGCTGCTGCGGGCCTCCACCCAGACCAGCCCGTGAGCCAGCTCGCTCGCGGTGGTCTGGTCGATGTCCTTGCCCTCGGCGCAACACTTGATCACGATGTCGCGGTCGGTGATGATCCCTTTGAGCCGGTCGTCGTCCCCGCAGATCGGCAATGCGCCGACCGACAGGTCACGCATCATCTGCGCGGCCGTGCGGAGGCTGTCGTGTTCGCCGACGCACTGCGCTCCGCGGTGCATCACGTCCTGCACTGTTTTTTCGACTCCCGATGTGCCCATTTCTACCTCCTCCGAGAGGGGACGAAGGAATCTTCAATCGGAGCCCTACCCCGCCTGCGGGAGATCGCACGAGGTTTGGCGAGGGCTCTGGGCGGTATGGTCCCATCAGGGGAAATATGAAAAAGATCGCCGCTGTCGCAGGGCTCGTGGTCATGGCCACGTCCGGCGTGACCGCCGCCTTCGGTGACGGTACCGCCCAGCACGAAGTGAGTCAGCAACAGTACGACACCCTCATCTCCCAGTGCCGCTACGCCGACCAGGGCAAGGCGAAGTGCCGTGAGGCGGTCAAGGAGATGTACCGCATCGGCAAATACGACAAGACGCTCGACTGTCGCACGTATTCCGGCGTGACCGTATGCGGCACGCTCAAGCTCAGTAAGGCCGAACGCCAGTGCGTTCGCGAGGCCGTCTCCGCGGGGCTGACGTACCGCCGCGCCGAGGTGGAGTGCTACGCCTTCGACTGAGGAGCCAGTTCGATGATCATCGTCGGCGTTGACGGCTCGAGAACCGGGCTGGACGCCGCCGGCTGGGCCGCCACGGAGGCGGCGCTGAGACAGGTGCCGCTTACCGTGGCGCACGCCGTTCCGAAGTGGGTGTGCGAGGAGACCGGCGGGCACTACGCCGAGGTCGGCCGGTGGCTGCGCGAGGGCGCGAAGTCGGTGCTGATCTCCGCGCGGGACCGCGCCCTGCGGGAGCGGCCGGAGATCACGGTGGAGACCGTCCTGCTGCCGGGCGATCCCCGCTTCGCCCTGGTCAAGATCTCCGAGAAGGCCGAGCTGCTGGTTGTCGGCAGCCGGGGGGTCGGCGGCGTGCGCGGGCTGCTGGTGGGGTCCGTCGCGTACGGCGTGGCCGCGCACGCGGTCACGGACGTCGTCCTGATACGCGCCCGTCCCTCGGCCCCGCGCGGCGAGATCGTGGTGGGAGTCGACGGTTCGCCCTGGGGCGTCCGGGCGCTCGGCTTCGCGTTCGCCGAGGCCGAATTGCGCGGTACGAAGCTGCGCGCCGTACACGCGTGGGCCTGGCCGCATCCGAGCGGGTTCGAGCCGGCCGACCGCGACAGCGAGCTGGACCGCTCGCATGAGCTGAACGAGCTCCTGGCGGGGCACCGGGAGCGGCATCCCGGTGTGGAGGTGGTGGCGGAGATCGTGCACGGCCACCCCGTCGAGGTGCTGCGGGAGGCGGCGGCCGGCGCGGACCTGCTGGTGGTCGGCACGCACGGGCGCCGCCAGCTGGCCGGGATGCTCATGGGCTCGATCAGCCAGGCCATGCTCCACCACGCCCCCGGCCCGCTCGCCGTGGTCCGCAGGGGCGGGGTCTGAAAGTTATACGCCGACTCCACCACGCCCCCGGCCCGCTCGCCGTGGTCCGCAAGGGCGGGGTCTGAAAGTTACACGCCGATCCCCGCGTTCGCGCAGGTCGCCGCCTCGTGCGTGGCTCGCCGCCTTCCCGCCGTACGTGAGCCGTCCTTACGATCTGCGCAGGCTACGACGGGAGAGCAGACGATGCGCAGGACCAGCACGTTGCTGGCGGCGATGCTGGCGTTCGCCGCGGCGGTGTTATTCGCGACGACCACGCAGGCCAGCGGTGCCGCCGCCACCCGGATCATGCCCCTGGGCGACTCGATCACCGGCTCTCCGGGCTGCTGGCGGGCCCTGCTGTGGAACCGGCTCCAGAGCACCGGCTACACCAACATCGACTTCGTCGGCACCCTCCCGCCGCAGGGCTGCGGCGTCTCGTACGACGGCGACAACGAGGGCCACGGCGGCTTCCTGGCCACCAACATCGCCAACCAGAACCAGCTGCCCGGCTGGCTCTCGGCGACCAAACCCGACATCGTGCTGATGCACCTCGGCACGAACGACGTGTGGAGCAACATCGCGCCGGCGACGATCCTCGGCGCGTTCACCACGCTCGTGAACCAGATGCGGGCCGGCAACCCGAACATGAAGATCCTCGTCGCCAAGATCATCCCCATGAACCCGTCCACCTGCCCCGACTGCGGCCAGCGCGCCGTGAACTTCAACAACGCCATCCCCGCCTGGGCGGCCGCGACCACCACGCAGCAGTCGCCGATCACGGTGGTGGACCAGTGGACGGGGTTCAGCACGAGCACGGACACCTACGACGGCGTGCACCCGAACTCGGCCGGTGACCAGAAGATGTCCGACAAGTGGTACCCGCCCCTGGTGAACGCCCTGTCGGGGATCACCCCCACTTCGACGCCCACCGTCACCCCCACGGTGACCCCCACCACGGGTGGCGGGTGCACGGCGACGTACAAGAACGCCAACCAGTGGCAGGACGGCTTCCAGGGCGAGGTCACCGTCAAGAACACCGGCGCCTCGGCCATGAGCGCGTGGACGGTGCAGTGGGCGTTCGCGAACGGGCAGCGGATCAGTCAGCTCTGGAACGGCACGCTGAGCGCGAACGGCTCCGCGGTTACCGTGCGTAACGTGGGCTGGAACGGCTCGCTCGCGCCGGGGGCCTCGACCACGTTCGGCTTCATCGCCTCGTGGAGCGGCACGAACACCGCCCCCACGCCCACCTGCTCCTAGCTGAGGACTCCTAGCTGGGGGCTCCTTAGTTGAGGGCGATGGGGGCGACTCTGGGCTCGGCCAGCCGTACGTAGTCGTCGGTGGCCAGCGCGACGGACCGGTCGAGCCTGGCGGCGTTGAAGTACAGCTCGGGCTGGTCGAGCAGCGCCGGGTCCGCGATCAGCTCCAGCCGGGGGTCGTAGCTGAACGGGAGCACGGTCCCGCTCATGCTGCCGGCCAGCTCCTCGGCCTTGTCCTTGGCGGCGAAGGCCACGTACGTGCCGTCCAGCAGCGTCTTGACCGCCTGCAGGTCGAGCCGGGCGTTGCCGGGCACGACGGCCAGCACGTGACGGGTCTGCTTCTTGCCGATCTTGACCATCACGACGAGACATTTGGCGGCCTGTGCGACGTCGTGCCCGCGCAGGGCGCTGACCTCGTCGGTCCGCCCCTCCGGCGCGTGCTCGATCACCCGGTAGCGGGCGCCGGCGGCGTCCATGTCGGAGATCAGCCGCTCGTACAGCTCACCAGCCACTGCTCAACAACTCCTTCGCCGCGACGATCCGGTCCTCGTCGCGCTGATAGAACACCCACTGCTTGATCTTCTTGCCGCGGATCAGGCCCGCCTTGGCGAGCACCTTGAGGTGCTCGCCGCAGGTGGGCTGGCTCACGCCGAGCTTCTCGGCGATGAAGAGCGAGCAGACTCCGTCGCGTACGAGGTCGCCGTCGCGCTGTGGCGGGAAGTGGCGCTCGGGATCGCGCAGCCAATCGAGGATCAGCAGCCGCTTGTCATTGGCCAGCGCCTTGACCAGGTCGACGTCCAGCACAAAGGCATTATGGCAATTAGCTAATTACCTGTCTAGCTCTGGGTGACGATGGGCGCTCCTTCGCTGGCCTGCACCAGCACGAACCCCTGCCCGGTGAACGCCAGCTGCATGGCCTCCCCGCTGCCCCGCCCGATCAGCGCCCCCACCTTCATCGTCCGGTTGACGCCGACGTGCAGCCCCGTGCTCCAGCACACGGCGGACTGGCCGTCGGCGTACGTGGGCATGCGGGCGGCATCGAGCAGCACCGGCGTGCCGTGTGTGGTCACCGCCACCCACCCGGTCCCGGTGACCGTCGTGTTGAACAGCCCGCCCGCCGCGATGCCCGCCCCCTGCACGCGCTGGATGTCCCAGGTGAGCTGCGGCTGGAACGCCAGCAGGTTGCGCCCGTTGACGGTGATCCCCTCGTTCTCCAGGTAGAACAGGTGGATGTCGTCGGCGTTGTCGGCGAGATAGAGCAGCCCTTCGCCGCGTACGCGCATGAGGGACGCGCCCTCGCCCGTCACGGCCTTCTTGAACAGCTTGCCGAGGCCGCCGCCCTCGTAGTCGAAGTCCATCTTCCCCTGGAAGGCGACCATGGAGCCCTGCTTGGCCAGGACCTCGTGCGGCAGCTGCACGCGCAGCATCTTGCCGTTCTGGAGCGCGAAGCCGGGTGGCAACTGCTGGGACTCGAGATTGCCGAAAATGGAGCTACGCACGGTTGGACCTTCCTAGGGTCGGAGGGAACGCTACGGCCCACCGTACGCAAACTTTTCACAAAAGAAGCGGCCGGCTACACCTGCCCTCGGGCGTCCTCGACCCACCCCAGCACGGTCGCCGCTCCCTCGGCCTTGGCGATCTCGGCGGCCTCATCCAGCATCGCCACGGCGTCATCACGGCGGCCTTCGGCCACGGCGATGTAAGCCAGCCCCACCAGATTGGCCGCCACCCCGGTCATGAACCCGATCTCCCTGCGCAGCCGTACGGACTGCTCCAGCCGTTCGCGCGCCGCCGGCAGCCGTCCGGCCATGTGCTCGGCGATGCCCAGGTGGCGCAGGACGTACGAGAGGGTCAGCTTGTCGCCGGCCTGGGTCGCCAGCTCGTGGGCCCGCTCGAAAGCCGCCGCCGCGGGCGCCTCGTCCTCACGGACGACCTGATGGAAGAGTCCCACCCAGAGCAGCGCCTCACCCTCGCCCCGGACATCCCCGAGCGTCCGATAGAGCTCCGCCGCCCTCTCGAACAGCCCCAGCTCCTCCTCGGCCTGCCCGCCCTGCCCGTCGAGAAATCGGGCATGCAAGATCTGCCCCCGCGCCAGCGCCAGATCGGCCTCCACGCCGTCCAGCCCCCGATCGGCGGCCTCCAGCACGGCCACCTCCCCGCCGAAAACGGCCCGCTCATAGAGCTCCCGGGTCCGCTCAAGCCGCTCGTCCACGCCCACCACTCCCATCGGATCCGGGGAGCGAGAACCTCAGGCCACCCCTACCCTCTACCGGCCACCGTCACCGCTCACCGGCCACCGTCACCGCTCACCGGCCACCGTCACCGCTCACCGGCCACCGTCACCCTTCACGGGCTGCCATCACCTTTTGCCGGCCGCCGTCACCCTTTACCGGCCGCCGTCGCCAGATCCCGTACGACCTGGATCAACTCGGCCGGATCGAAAGGCTTGGTCAGATAAGCGTCGACCCCGATCCCCAACCCCCGCCGCCTATCATCGTCCTGAGCCCGCGCCGTGATCAACACCACCTTGATGTGGCTCGTGGACTCCTCGGTCCGCAACCTCTGCGCCGTCGTCCATCCATCCAGACACGGCATCATCACGTCCAACGTGATGACGTCCGGCATGACGTCGAGCACGCGATCAAGGCAGTCCTGCCCATCGGTGGCGGTCGCGACCTCGAACCCCTCCAGGTTCAGGTTGACCGCGATGAGCTGCCGGATGACCTCGTCGTCGTCCACGACCAGTACTTTCCCAAGAACCTCGCCCACGGGCGCCAAGGTAACCTGTAGCGAGGTCGTCACGGGTGGTTTTCGCTGGATGTGTTCAAGGACCTTTATCCTGTGCCGAGTGGTGCCGGGATGCTGATAGCCTTATCACTCGTCGAGCCCCCTTAGCTCAGGGGATAGAGCACCGGCCTCCGGAGCCGGGTGCGCAGGTTCGAATCCTGCAGGGGGCACTCGATCTTGACCAGCGGTTCCGGCCGCTGAGCAGGGTGAACATCGCAGATACGGGCGGGCCTCTAGTCTCACGGAGTCCCGCCCGTTCTCGTTGACGCTCACTGGTTGTGGGCCAACTGTGGGCCGCTATCAGCGACCTCATCAGAGCCTTGATGTCGAGGTGCCTGACAAGCCTTACGGCCTCCGAGCACCCGCAACTGCTCGGACGCGTCCCCGGCAATGCACGATGTGACGTCAGGACCTGAACGACGGCCGGTTCATAGGCAGCTCCGCGCTGCGATCCGCCCCGGGAGCGCAACAGTTCCGTGCACAACGCCCCTTGTGCACGGTCAGGAACTTCTGGCTCTGTCTCACTTCATGGGGCGGGTTACGGAGTGTGAGTTCCGGCGCTGGTGGCGTTAATCGCGGTCCTGTAACAGGCTGCATGGGCGTGACCGTTCACGATCTGGATCACTCGAAGATCGACATGAAGAACGGCCACGTGGGGGTCCATTGTGCTGCACGAGGTGTCGTCCGACCAGGCTCGCCTGTTAGAGATGCTGTTCCCGCACCTGGGCGGGCTGGAGTTCGTTCGGGCCGAGATCGGGGACATGGGAGTGGTCCTGATGGTTCGGACGGTTTCGGCCCGGTGGCCTGGCGGGAGTGCGGGACGCCGTCCGCACGAGTGCATGACCGGTATCGGCGCAGACTGAAGGACCTATCGTGTGCCGGACGGCCGATGCGGGCTGAGTTGGAAGTGCGCCGGGTGCGCTGTGTCGGCCCCGCGTGCGGGGTGGCGACGTTCGTTGAACAGCCTCGCTGTCAGGCGTGCTCCGGCCCGCCCGGCCAGTGCCAACGCGACCCGCTCCAACACAGCACGCAACCTGAGCGTGCGGCGTTGCCGCCACTGGGTCACCCCCTCGACCACCATCCTGGTCGACATGGACACCCGCCGGCCGGTCGATGTGCTGGACGGCTGGGAAGCCCAGATGTTGGCCGACTGGCTGATCGCGCACCCAGGGGTACGGGCGGTGTGCCGCGACCGCGCCGGCGGCTTCGCTGAGGGCGCCCGTCTGGGGGCACCCGATGCCCAGCAGTGCGCAGACCGGTGGCATCTGTACCAGAACCTGTGCGTGGCGGTCGACAAGACGGTTCGTGCTCACCACGCTGACCTGCGTGAACCCGCGCCAGACCCGAGTGAGCCCGAGCGGAGCGAAGCGATGACCGCGGTTAAGGAGAGCCGGGTCGTGGAGCGGACCCGCCACCGTCACGCTGAGATCCACAAGCTCCTCGCCGAGGGCTACAACCAGACCCAGATCTGCCAGATCCTCGGCTTGGACTTCAAGACCGCCGACGGCGCCGCCATCGTCCAATGGCGCTGGAACGGCGGGCCCAACCAGCAGTGGCGGATGTCGCAGAACTCCGACGGCTCCTTACGGCTGTTCGGTGTCGGCAGCGGCAAGGTCCTCAGCAGCCCGAACGCCAACCAGGGCGCCGCCCTCGTCCAGGCGACCGATAACAACGGCGCGAACCAGCAGTGGAAACTCCTTCCCGCAGCCACAAGCGGCTACTACCGGCTCGTCAACATCGGCAACGGATTGTGCGCGGACGTTGAAGGGGGCTCCACAGCCGACGGCGCCCGAATCATCCAATGGCCCGGAAACAACGGCGCCAACCAGGAATGGCAGATCGTCACCATATGACACCCCGGACCCACCCACGCGTTACGTCGCACTACCTCGCTGCCGAGATTGTCACTTCAGGTTTGTAAAGATCATTTCTGATAGTCAGAGAGCGGTCTTTACTTGATTCGGCCTGGATAGGCGATGTCGAGTTCGATGAGTGCCGCGCGCCAGCCGATGGTGCGCTCTCCCTCGATCAGGCGGGCGGTGCTGGGCGAGTTCTTGATCTTTCCGGTCTTCTCCTTGCGCACGGCGCGGAGGTACCCGGCGACACTCCGCCGCTGACCGTCACTTGCGGCGAGCGAGCGGTCCCCGCCCGGGAGGTCTCCGGCGTGCTCGCGGGGCGCCGGCGCATGACCTGGGACGCGACCGCGCTCACCCGCTACACGCTCGTCCCCGAGGGTTCCCTGTGAACGCGCGCGATCGCGATGCCGGCGGCATACGCCGCCGTGCTCGC